>DATKAU010000051.1:0-3987 GCA_035514655.1 Anaerolineales bacterium | reverse complement strand
GTGATCCTTGCCGAAGCCGATCTCGCCAGCGCGCAGCAACAGCTCGACGAACTGATCAATTCGGATACGGCGCTGGCGCAGGCGACGATTACCCTGCGCGATACGCGCGAAGCATTTGTGAAAGCAGAGAACTGGCGCAAGGAATTAGACGGCAAGATCCACATCAAGGAAATCGTCTACAAAAAATTAGGGAACCGGACCATCCCGGTTCTCAAGGAATATCGCGGGTACGCGAGCGAGGTAACAAAAGCCAAGGCGGATGAAGATCTCGCCCTCGCGCAGGCTAAACTGGATGACGCCCAGCGCGAATACGATCGGCTCGCTGGGGGCAATCTCGAGGAGATCGTTGCCGCGCAAGCCCGCGTGGATGCGGCTCAAGCCACCATCAACCTGGCGCGCGTGATCGCGCCGTTCGCGGCGACTGTGACAGAATCCTCCGTTTTGTCCGGCGATCAAATCAGCGCGGGACAGGTTGCCTTCCGCCTCGACGACCTCACCAGCCTGTATGTGGACCTCGAAGTCTCCGAAGTGGATATCAACAGCGTGTCAGTGGGTCAGCCTGCCACGTTATCCTTTGACGCGATCCTCAACCGTGAATATCACGGCGAGGTGGTGGAAGTGGCGAAGGCAGGCAATAACGTCAGCGGCGTGGTGAGCTTCAAGGTTACGGTGGAGTTGACGGATGCCGATCCGTTCGTCAAACCCGGCATGACTGCCGCGGTGAACATCACGATCGAGGAGATTCAGGATGTCCTCCTCGTACCGAATCGCGCCGTCCGCCTTGTGGACGGTGAACGTGTGGTTTACCTGCTTGTGGATGGTTTGCCCGTCAGGACGGGGATCAGGCTCGGGTCTTCATCGGATACGGTGAGCGTGCTCGCCGGAGGCGATGTGGATGAGGGAGATGTGGTTATCCTCAACCCGCCTGTTGAATTTGGTCCGGGTGGTGGTCCGGGCGGCGGGTTCGGGAACTAACATATGGATCATGTCATTGAAGCGCGCGATCTCCGCAAAATCTATAAAATGGGCGAAGTGGAAGTGGAGGCATTAAGCGGCGTATCATTCACCATTAAGCGCGGCGAAGTCGTCGCCATCATGGGACCGTCCGGTTCGGGCAAGTCTACATTGATGAACACGCTCGGCTGCCTCGACCGACCGACCTCCGGCGAATACATGCTTGACGGGGAACCTGTGGCGTCGCTCACCGACGACCAGCTTGCAAATATCCGTAATCGCAAGGTCGGGTTCGTGTTCCAGAGTTTCAACCTTCTCTCACGGCAGACAGCCATCACCAACGTGGAACTGCCATTGAGATATTCCGGCAACCTGGCTGGCCGCAAACAACGTGCCATGGACGCGTTGAAAGCCGTCGGTCTCGAAGACCGCATGACGCACCGTCCCACAGAACTCTCCGGCGGTCAGCAGCAGCGCGTCGCCATCGCGCGTGCCATTGTCAATACTCCCGCCATCATCATGGCGGATGAGCCGACCGGCAACCTTGATTCGAAGGTCGGCAGGGAGATCATGAATCTTTTGTTGAATTTGAACAAGGAGAGCGGGACCACCTTGATCATTGTCACTCACGACCCGACCATCGCCGAGCAAACCCGGCGCATCATCCGGTTGCGCGACGGATTGTTGGATGATGCCTCATGAGCATTGCACAAGCCTTTCTCGAAGCGCTCGAATCGATCAGCGGCAATAAATTGCGATCCGGCCTCACGGTGCTGGGCATCGTAATCGGTGTCGCGGCGGTGATCGCCATGCTGGCGGTCGGGCGCGGCGCAGAGGAATCGATCACCGGTTCGATCAGCGGCATTGGCACGAATCTCGTGTTCGTGTTTCGCGGCGGGTCAGATCCCTCCATTCGGAATTCAAAGCCTCTCACACTTTCGGATGCAGACGCGCTTGCCGATCCGTTTGCCGCGCCGTCAATAGAAGCGGTTGCACCCATCCTTCAGGCCACGCGCGAGATTGCTTTTGGCGGAGAGCAAACATCCTCTGATGTGGTGGGCGCGACGCCATCCTATTTCACGGTTCGAAATTACGCTCTGACGGAAGGCGATTTCATCAACGAAGAGCACATTTTGGGGCGCGCCTCGGTCGCGTTGATCGGGCCCGAAGTGGCAGATGCGCTGTTTGGTCACAGCGACGGCATTACCGGCGAAACGATCCGCATCGATGGGCAGCCTTTCCGCATCATCGGCGTGCTGGCATCGAAGGGGGGTGGTGCATTTGGGAGTGAGGACAACACAGTAATCATCCCGTTCAGCACAGCGCAGGCGAGGCTGATTCGCCGCAACACGCGCGATCAGGTGGATGTCATCTTCGTCCAGGCGGTGACTGCGGAGGCGGTCCCTGTCGCGTCGGAGGAAATCGCGCAGACCCTGCGTACACGTCACCGTACACCGGTCGGCGCGGACGATTTCACCGTGTTTACCCAGCAGGATTTTCTTGCCACCGCCTCGACCATCACCGGCGTGTTGACGATCTTCCTCGGCGGCATCGCCGCGATCTCACTGCTCGTCGGCGGTATTGGGATCATGAACATCATGCTGGTCTCGGTCACCGAACGGACACGCGAGATCGGCTTGCGCAAGGCACTTGGCGCGCGGCGCCGCGACATTTTGATTCAATTCCTTACCGAGTCATCGCTATTGAGTTTAATCGGCGGCATCATCGGGATCATGCTCGGCTGGCTGATTGCCTCCGCTGTCGGGCAGATCGCCGCGGCGAACGACACGGATTTCATTCCGGTCGTCACCCTCGATGCGGTGGCTCTTGCCACAATCTTTTCCGCGGCGGTGGGATTGTTCTTCGGCATCTACCCCGCCAACCGCGCCGCGAATCTCGAGCCGGTCGAAGCGCTCAGATACGAATAAAATCAATACAGGTCACGCTACAAGCGTGACCTGCACGTGTTAAAATACCCCCATGTCACAATACAAAATCCTGCTCACCGACGGGCTCGACGAAAGCGGCTTGTCCATTCTGCGCGCCTCGGCAGATGTGGACGATAAACCCGGCATCTCTGCCGATGATCTGCTCAAGGCGATCCCGGACTATGATGCCCTCATCGTTCGGGGCAGAACGAAAGTGACTGCCTCCTTTCTCGAAGCGGGATCGAAATTGAAGGTGATCGGCCGCGCAGGTGTCGGCGTGGATAACATCGATCTGGACGCCGCGAAGAAACACAATGTCACCGTGGTCAACGCGCCGATGTCCACATCCCTTGCCGTTGTCGAGTTAACTTTCGGGCTGTTGCTGGCGCTGGCGCGTGAAGTCCCTCGTGCCGATGCGGGTATGAAGCAGGGGCAGTGGCTAAAAAAGGAACTCGAGGGCGTGGAGCTGAACGGCAAGACGCTCGGTTTGATTGGTTTCGGGCGCATCGGCGCGGAGGTGGGGAGGCGCGCGGCAGCGTTCGGCATGAACATCGTTGCGTACGATCCGTTGATCTCGGAGGATGAGATCAAGCAGCGCGGCGCGGAACCGGTTTCCATCCAGGAATTGTATGCGTGGTCTGATTTCATCTCGCTTCACCTCCCGCTCAACGTGCACACGCGCGATATGATCGGTCCGCTGGCGTTTTCAGAGATGAAGGACGGGGTGCGCATCGTGTGCGCGGCGCGCGGTGGAATCATAGATGAGTCTGCGCTGGTTGCCGCGTTGAACAGTGGAAAGGTCGCAGGTGCCGCGCTGGACGTCTTCGGGCAGGAGCCGCCCGGTCTGACGGAGACAGTTTCCCATCCACGCGTAATCGCCACCCCGCACATCGGTGCTCAGACAGCGGAGGCACAATCCCGTGCGTCAGAAGACATTGCAACCGAAGTACTGTCCGCCTTGCAAGATAAGCCGTTGCGCTGGAAGGTGAATTAATTTTACTGATCGACCGGCAGTTCAACTGCCGGTTGATCGAGTTTCCCAGGAGAATCAATGAGTGAAAAGTTAAACAAGTTGAAGGAAGTGCTTGGCGAAGTATCCGATCTT
>DATKAU010000050.1:0-4687 GCA_035514655.1 Anaerolineales bacterium | reverse complement strand
GCTTTAATATGGTATGCCGCAAAAACCGCGGCACCTCGGCTGTGATAGCCTCGGGGGCGAAGGGTACTACGCCCGGCGGCAAATTTTACCACAAGTATCCACTAATCAACGCCAATCGCGCGAAGTTTTTATTTGCGTGGATTAGCGGGATTTTGCGGACGATTCGATCAAATCCATGTAGGCGACTTCGAGCAGATCGACTCTTTCCACCCCGAGACTTGCCATTAGACCCTCGGCGATCGCCTGCCCCTCGGCGTCTCCCTGCCCCTCCCGTAAAACGACCTCCAGTTCCATGAACTGACCCAGCCCCTCCACATCGTCCACGTGGATGCGGCTCTGCCCGGCGAGGTAGAGATAACGCGTCTTCTTCACCACACCGCGTATGCCGTAGGCAAGTTCGAGCACGCGCTTCAGGCTGTCAGGCTCGGGGGTTTCGGCGAGGTGATAGTCCGAACGTTTGGGTCCGCCATGGTCGAGGCGCTGGTAAAAGATCAGCTGTCCACGATCGGGCGCCAGGACGCGCAGTTTGAGCCGCCCGTGCTGAACGTTGAAAAACGTATCCTCCTGTTGAATAATTTCAACTTGTGTGTCGGAGAGTCCCTCTGCCTTTGATCGGAGTTCGGCAAAATTTCGGACGCGCGCTTTGATTTCGATGTTGGCTGGCATGGCGGGTCAAATTCAGAAATTTTTCGGAAATGATTTTACGGGCCAGGGTGCAAAATTTATCACTCCCTGCCCTGCGGTTTGTGCTAATCGTTCGAACGTCAGACTGGTCTGCTCGTCAAGGGGCAGATAATGAATCAGAAACAGTTCTCCAAATGATGTAATCGAAATGGTTGTTGAAGTCGTATAGCGGATCGGTCCAAGCTGGGCATGGTTGAAGGAGAACGTATCGGTATTCGCATCCTTATCCCTTTCCGTCTGAGAAACCATCTTCCAGTAACGGTCGAAAAAGGGAAATTCAACAGGGTTCCGGAATGTCTTCATCAAATACTTGAAGTATTGCTTGGCGCGATAGCGCAGGCTGTTCTCGCGAAACGCGCGCATCGAGTTCAATGCATAATTTTCCCAATCCTCCCCCACCAGGTTACGCGCCTGCAAATCCTTTCCAAAATTATAGCGTACGGTGTTATACCCGCCCGGGATCTGCTCGATGCCCTCCATAAATGTTTGGGAGGGATTGAAGAAGGACATCACGATCAGGTTCCCGCAGATCACATCGCTGTACACATCACAAAGAAATGCCGGGAGCCGCACCTGACCCGTCATTTCGACCATTTTGTCGAGCACCTTCCTCGCATTGAACACATCCGTCGCGGTGGCAGCGGAGGGCTGTCGGACGAGTTGATTTTGATCCAATCCGCTGGCAGCCAGGAAGAACTCACGCCGTTCCAGAGTCGTCAATTGAAAGGCGTTGCCCAGACTGAACAGCAGCTCGGGCTCGAAGTACCTCTTTACGCCGCGTTCGACCTGGCTGATTACTGCCTCGTCCACACTGGCGACCTCGGACAGTTTAAACTGTGTCCAACCGAGATCCTGCCGAAGCGCAGATACAAGCTGGCCGAAATCCGAACGGTGCATAGGCTACCTTTCTGTTGACTCAAAGAAATCTTTGACTGGATTCTAAGCGAATTTACTGGAATTTGCCTGACAACTTGCTATACTGACAACACTGGGTTAATGAGGGGATGCCTTTCGGGGATCAGGGTGGATGCCTCAGTTGGGGGCTCGTAGAACTTAAGAGACTCCGGCATATGCCGGAGTCTCATATTTAATCAAGTTTATGCGGGCATGAAACCCAGCAACCGCCACAACCCCCGCATCGTCGCATGACCGAAATCCGGCTTCAAAAACTGGTTCGGGCACGACCCCGGGATGACGGCGATCCCGTTGGCTTTACACAACTCCACTGCCTCGCGCGAGACGCTGGTCATACCCCCCGCAAGACCGGGTTTGGTGCCCATCATGCAGTGCATCCACACGTATTTGATCCCCAGATCCACACACTCGCGGACGATCAGATCCGTCACCTTGGGGCTGGCAAGGATGAAGACTGCGTCAGGTTTCTCAGGGATCGATTTCAGGTCGGGATAGCAGGGATCACCCTTGTATTGAGCAATGCGCGGGTTCACAGCGTAGACCTGATAGCCGTTCTCCTTGAACTTCTGGTAATTCAAATTACAACCGGTGTCGCGCTTGTCGGATACGCCCACAACGGCGATCTTCTTCTGCGCGAGAAAGTCACGGACGAGACGATCAACAGCAGGCATGGGTTCCTCCTTGGTGGGTTCAACTCCAAATTTTACGGATGGGAGGGGGAACAAGCCACTAACCTTCGGTACAAATTCAGGGTTACAAACATCCCCTTTTGAGGTGGGAATTACACCATTCGCCTCCGGATTTTCCTAATTTTCTCTTATGAAATTTTTACCCTCCCTGATTAAAATTTGCAACACTACCAGACCAATTTTCATCACCCGCACTGGAGGCAGCCATGACCGACACAAACCCGACCGCCACCGAACAATTTTCTTTCAAGGCAGAAACCAGACAACTCCTCAACATCCTGATCCACTCCCTGTATAAGGACCGGGAGGTGTTCCTGCGCGAATTACTATCGAACGCCTCAGATGCGCTCAACCGCCTGCGCTTCGAGATGGTCACCAACCAAAACGTGATCGACCCCGCCGCCGAGTTGAAAATTCACATTAAAGCGGACAAGGACTCGCGCACGCTGGTCATTCAGGATACCGGCATCGGCATGACGCGCGACGAGATTATCGAGAATCTTGGCACCATTGCCCAATCGGGCGCGCGCAAATTCATCGAAGCGACCAAAGATAGGCAGGTGGACCTCGCCCAGGTTATTGGGCAGTTTGGCGTGGGATTCTATTCCGTATTCATGGTGGCGGATTCGGTGCGGGTGACGTCCCGGTCGTATCGCCCGGACGCGGAGGCGGTGAGTTGGTTTGCCACAGGCGAGGATAATTTTCAGGTCGGCGCGGCAGACATGGCGGAGAGAGGGACGCGGGTCGAGATCAAGCTCAAAGAGGATGCCGCGGAGTTCGTCGAGGATTTCCTCCTGCGCAACATCATCCACAAACATTCCGATTACATCGGCTTCCCCATCTACATCGGCGAGGGCAATGCGCCGGTCAACAAGCAGACTTCGCTGTGGCGCACGCCGCGCAAGGATGTGACCGACGAGCAATACAGGGAGTTCTACAAACAGACCACGCTCGATTATGAGGATCCTCTCCTGCACATCCACATGATCACCGATGCGCCGGTGCAGTTGTATGCATTGTTGTTCGTCCCCGGCAAGGCGGAGCGCGGACTCTTTGCACTGCGCAAGGATGACGGGTTGAAACTCTACTCGCGCAATATTTTGATCGACGAATACAACAAGGATTTACTGCCCGACTATCTGCGCTTCGTACAGGGCGTGGTGGATTCGGAAGACCTGCCGCTCAACGTCTCACGCGAAACGGTGCAGTCCAGCGGACTGATGCCCAAACTGAAAAAGGTCCTCACCAATCAGGTCATCAAGGAATTGGAATCGCTGGCGAAGAATGATGCCGGGAAGTACCAGATCTTCTGGAAGGAGTTCGGCGGGCATCTGAAACACGGCGTCGCTTCGAGCCCGACAGATGCCGATTCTCTAAAACCATTACTGCGTTTCAAAACCAATCTGCAGCCTGAGACGTGGTCTTCGCTGGATGATTATATCGCGCGGATGAAGGATGACGGGAAAGTCCTCTACTACATCATCGGCGATGACCCGAAGTCTGTTTTACGCAGTCCGCACCTGGATTATTTCCTTTCGCAAGGGACGGAGGTACTCCTGCTCACCGACCCGATGGATTCCTTCATGTTGATGGGTCTGCAGAAATACAAGGACTACGAATTCAAGAATGTCGCACAGGCGGACGTGGATACGAGTAAACAGCCTGAGGCGAAGGATGAGGCGGAGAAGATCCCGGATGCGGATTTCAACTCCCTCGTCGAACGTTTCAAGCAGGTGCTCGGAGAGCGCGTGACGGACGTCCGCGCGAGCAACCGGCTCTCGCAATCGGTGGCGCGGCTGGTGGACCCGGACGGTACGCTCAACCCCGAACTCCAGCGCGTGTACAGGATGCTCGGCAAGGAGTATGAAATCCCGAAAAAGATTCTCGAGTTGAATCAATCGCACGCAATTTTGAAGAACCTGCTCAAACTGGAGTCGGATTCAGAATTGCAGACCGCGATCATCGAGCAGATCTACGATAGCGCGCTGTTGGTCGAGGGCTTGCACCCCGACCCCTCGAGCATGGTATCGCGCGTGCAACAAATAAGAGAAGCGGCGCTGGCGAAGCACTCTGCATAGCACACGTGGGGCGGCGATAATATCCCGCCCCACTATTTATCAAGGACTCTGAATCCGAACAATCCCTCGCCCGCCTAATCCGCAGCACGCGCGTTGCCGCCCTCGAGACCATTCATTGCGACGAACCGAATCTCGCCATGGTGGCAGTTGCTGTCGAAAGCGATACCTCCGCGTTTTACATCCACGTAAGCAAGTTGGGGAAACACACAGGGGACATGGAAAAGGATCCGCATGTGAGCCTGCTCCTCACCGAAGCGGACGACAGCCGCGCGGATCCGCAGACTCTGGCACGTATCTCGATTCAAGGGACGGCTGAGATCA
>DATKAU010000049.1:0-7277 GCA_035514655.1 Anaerolineales bacterium | reverse complement strand
GACTCGTCCGCCTGGTTTGAGCACGCGGCGAAATTCTTTCAGGGCGCGCTCGAGGTGCGGGAAAAACTGCAGGGAAAAGCCACACAGCACAACGTCGAAGAAAGAGACGGGGAAGTCGAGATTCTCCGCGTCCATTTGGCGAGCCTCGGCTTGTGCCAATCCACGGCGCTGAATTTCCATTTGTGTTTCACGCGCCATGCCTTCTGCAAGGTCAATGCCGATTACCCTGCCGCGTGCGCCGACGCGTTCCGCCGCAGGAAATAACACCGCGCCGCGTCCGCAGGCGACATCGAGCACTGTGGCTGCCTCGGGGGTTTGCGAGGTATCCACCAGCCATTGACCGTAGATCGGGAAATAACGGATGTGTTCGTAACTTGAGGCGGATCGGGTGAAGACACCCTGCAAGGTATCTTTCTTGAATTGCGAATCGGGATTCAAGAAACGCTCCTTCCCACCCACGAGGGTTGTTTCTTCTCGCCATCCCTGTATGGACGCAGCCCAAACGCAGACCATGCGTCATTCACGGAAACGAGATTAACCCATTTCAGTCCCAGTTTATTAACGTCCTCCCAGCCCTTGTCGCGCGTGAGGTCCGTCTGAATCCCGGAGGCACCTTTGGGAAAGGACAACCACAACATTGATTCAGGTTTTAGGGCTCCTGCGGCTTTGGAAGCCAGCGTGTCGAGTTCCTTTTTATTTTTCGCGAAGACCTGGATCCAGTCGAACTTGCCGCTGAGTTTCTGCGCAACGTCGATATCGTGCTTCAATTCCTTGAGATATTTCTCAGGCGCATTGATTACTGCGGCACGTACGCCGGGCTTGAGTTTCATCTTTTTTACGAGTGCAGATTGCGGCATGTTTACTCCTTTGTATTTCGTAGTAACGACTTAAGGTAGTCATAGCTTTGGACGACTGAAGTCGTCACTACAGTCAAAGGTTCGGTAAATCCATCAACAACACTTCTGCCAGCAGGCGCGGGTTGACATTGCGATCCATCTGGTCAAGGCTGGCTTCGAGCCTGCGGACGGCGCGGCATGCGGAGGATAAATCCAGCCGATCAGCCAGGTCTTCGATCTCGACGTTGCGATCCACGTTCACCAGCCGAGTCTCCGCCTGCGCAGCGCGCAACAGCACGTCGCGCCAGTACGAGAGCCAGAACGTGATCGTCTGCCGCATCGCATCCTTATCTTTGGAAAGTTGATCGGCATATTTGAACTTCTCCACACGTGAAGCGGCTACGAGAGTCAGCAGATCGTTCAACCGTTCCTCGCGTTTTTCGAGCAGGGTGTCGTTTTCGATTAAACGGATTGCGTATCCCATCCGCCCGCCCGAGATGTGGGCGATCAATTTAGCGCGTCCGGTCTCCAGTCCTCTAGTCTCCAGTTCTTTTTGCACCTCATCCACGCGTAATGGTCTAAGCCTTAAGACCTCACAGCGCGAAACGATGGTTGGCAGTAACTGTTCGGGATTGTCGGCGGTGAGAATCAACACGGCGTACGAGGGTGCCTCCTCGAGAGTCTTCAACAGGGCATTCGCGGCGTTGTCGTTGGCTTCACCGAAGCGCAGGAACAACGCCACGCGATATTTCGACATGTACGGCTTGAGGACCAGCGTCTTGCGCACCTCGCGGATCTGATCCACTTTGAGGATGCCGCCATCGGAATCAGCCTGCACGACCGTTAAATCCGCGTGTTGCATGGCCTGGATCTGTTGGCAGTCGCGGCATTTCCCGCACGGGATTCCTGCCTCTAGCGGAGTCGGGCAGTTCAACGCCTGGGCGAAGCGCAACGCCAGTGTGCGGCGTCCCAACCCGGGAGGTCCCGCGAAAAGATACGCATGGCGCGTCGTCCCGCGAACGATGTGTTTCTTCAACATGTCCACAGCCCACTCGTGCCCGATTAAGTTCCAGTTATCAGTCATCAGTTATTAGTGTCCAACCCTTTAATCGTAAATCAAAAACTTGTGCTGAGCAAGTCGAAGTATCGGAAATCGTAAATCGTCACTCCTGTCCTGCCCTCAGCCGCAAAAAGGATTCAAATCGCTCGGGGTGTACGCGCCCATCCTTTACCGCGGCAAGCACCGCACAATTGGGTTCATGAGTATGGGAGCAATCATTGAACTGACAAACCTGCACGAGCCCGCGCAATTCCGGGAAATAAGCTTCCAGCTCCTCCGGCTCGGTGTCCCATAATGCCAGGGATTTCCATCCCGGTGTGTCAGCGACGTATCCGCCGCCCTCGAGCGGGAACATCTGCCGCGTCACAGTGGTATGCCTGCCTTTATTCATCACTTTGCTGATCTCGTTCACCGCCAGCCCCAGCCCGGGTTGAATTATATTCAACAGGCTGGACTTGCCTGCGCCGCTGGGTCCCGCCAGCGCAGAAATTTTGTTCTTCAATGTATCATGCAATGCATCAATGCCCGCGCCGGTCTTGGTTGATGTGTAGATCACGCGATAACCTAGTGGTTCATAAAGACCAAAAATCTCTGGTGCGTTATCCACCAGATCGATTTTATTCGCCACGATGACCGCTGGCACGCGTTGTTTTTCCGCTATGACGAGGAAGCGGTCCAGCATTCTTAATTTTGGATCCGGATGCGCGCACGCAAAGACGAAGACCGCTTGATCGGCGTTCGCCAGCAGTACTTGTTGATACTCGCCTTGCGGTCTCGGGTCAAGCCGGACGATGGCCCGCTTCCGCTCCTCCACCTCTTCGATCGCCCCGCTTCGATCTGCACCCACCGTTATCCAGACTCGATCCCCCAGCGCCGCGATATCCCCTCTGGCTTTTCCCTGCTTCAACTTCCCCCGCAGTTGACAGACAATCAAGCCCTGCCCCGTTTCCACTGAAAAGAAACCGGACTGGGCTTTGATGATTAAGCCATGCAATGACTTTTCCTTTGCTATCAATCGTCACCGCACATGATTTACCAGGAAACCCCGGAGAAAAGATTGTAGTAAATGGTGGCAGGGTTTATCCAACCCCGAAGGCGACGCGTTGACGGTTCGTCTTTCGCTCACCGTGTCGAAACGGGTGCCATTATTATTCTGCGAATCATGCCACCCCTTCGGGGTTGTGGCATGAAACATTCTCGCGGCTAAAATCATCTCATCCCTTCGGGATTTATTTTACGGCTCCGGCGTGTCGGTTGGGATTCCACCGAACGGCGTGGGCGTTTCTGTGATCCCGAAATTTGATTCGAACCAGTAGATGGTCTGCGGCGAGCCGAGGTAATATATCTCGATGATGCGCTTGAAGACCGGCGCGGCCCAGTCCGATCCTTCGCCGATGTTTTCGAGCACCACCGCGATGGCGATATCCGGTTTGTTCTCGCAAACAGGGAAGTTGGCAAAATCATCGTCGCATATGGTATAGCCCGCGAACCAGGCATGAGGATCGCCGCTTCCTGATTCAGCAGTGCCCGTTTTTCCAGCCACTGGAACAAAGATGCCGCGCAAGCGGAAGTTCGCCGTGCCGCCCGGGTTATCCACGACTGCGATCATCGCTTCGCGGATCAATGCAAGCCGATCCGGCGTGACCGGCAGGACTCCCTGTGCTTCCGGCTTGAACACGGTCGTGGGCAAACCTTCGATGGGCTGGATCTTCTCCACCAATTGCGGACGATACAACGTGCCGCCGTTACCCAGTGCGGCCATAAAGCGCGCGACTTGTAACGGGGTCACCTGCACGTCGCCCTGCCCGATCGCCTGGTTGACCACTTCCACGGCATTCGTCGGATCCACGATCTGACCAGAGGCCTCGGTCACCTGCCCAATGCCCGTGGCTTGACCCAGCCCAAACGCGCGCGCCATGTTGGCAATGTCGTTCTGCCGGTTGTTTTGATATAAGGTGTAACCGATCTCCCAGAACAAGGGATTGCACGAGCGCATCAGGCCCTCGGATAGAGTCAGCAATCCCGAGGGCACGCTATCCGGCGTGTTGCACTCCCTGCCCGAGGCGAGACGATCCTGGCAGTGTTGCCACGTCCAGTCGTATCGGATTCGATCGGGGAGATCGGTCCATTCATATTGACAATCATAGGTCGTTTCGGGAATGTACAACCCGCTTTCCATGCCTGCCGCCATGGTCATGATCTTGAACACCGAACCGAGCGGGTACTGTCCCTGCGCGGCGCGGTTGAGGAAGGGCTCGTCCTGTCGTTGAAAGATTTCGGCAATTTGATCCGCGCTGTTGGGGTGCCCCATAAAGATGTTCGAATCGTAATCGGGCGAGGTTGCCATGGCAATCACGCGCCCGGTATCCACCTCCATCACAACCACTGCGCCGCGGAATCCCTCGATGGCTTCCTCCGCGTAGCTTTGCAGGTTGCGGTCGATGGTCAGGTAAACCGAGTCGGCAGGCTTTGCCTCGCTCTCACCCACCTTGGTCACAATCGAACCCGAATTGTCCACCACATACAACGCGCCGCCATGCTGACCGGCAAGATAATCCTCGCCCCAGCGCTCGATGCCTGCCGCACCGACTCTTTCACTGCCCTGATACCCCTTGCGCAAGTACGACTCCAACTCCTCTGCACCGATCAACTGCGCATACCCGACGACATTCGAGCCGACGCCCTGCTGGAAGTAATACCGCGAGGTGTATTCCTCCCAATACAAACCGCTCGGTGCAATGGAGGTGATCCGTTCCGCTTCCTCCACCGAAGCCTCGCACAACCGGATCGGGAACTGCCCCGGCGTGTTGTTGAGCTCCTCGTTCAGAACGTCGATGCTGATCCCACACAGGCGCCAGATCTCTGCGAGCAGGGTTCCGCGTCCCTCATCCGTTACGTTGCCGGGGAGGACATAAAACGCCAGCGCATCGGACTGCGCCGCAAGCGGGTCGCCGTTTCGATCGTAGATCTCTCCTCGCGACGGGATCTTATAATCCATCCGCAGCACGTTGCCGCCCGCGAGTTCGGGGAGGATGTTGGCATCGTCCCATTGCAGCTTCCACACATTGTTTTCGAGCACGAAGCGCGCGATCATATCGCGCTGGAGGTCACCCACCAGCACGGTGTGATAGGTGACGCGGTACGAAATTTCAGCCGAGAGCGGATTCACGAGCACTGAGAGGATCTCGTAATCGAACGAACTGGCGCTCATCGTGTTCAATGCATCACGGTTGCGAAGGGCAAACTGATCGAGCGGGATCGAATCCTGGGTCACCTTGCTAATCATGGAATACATCGTGTTGTAGTCGTCGGCTTTGAACGCTTCGAGATACGCCGCAAGCGCCGCGCCTGCATCCGGCGCAGAGCTGATCGTCACTGCAGGCTGCGGCAGGGAACTGGTCTCCGTCGCGAAGGGCGAGACGCCGCCCCCTCCGCAGGCAGTGAGGAAGACGGCAGGGATAAGAATAAGATTTAATAAACGAAATAATTTCATGATGTACCTTTCAATTTCATGCTCCAGCTGCCGTCCTCGGCAGCGTATTACAGGCAAACCATCGCCGAGGACGGCGATGAGAGCTCGTATTCACATTTCTCCGTTCAATATTTTTCCGTACACCGGGCATTGATACTCGAGATGATTCTGGCACGCCGCAGGCACATCAGCATTCGGATCGACATTCATCTTCCGCAGCATCCTCGTTACGTGGCACAGGGCGAGGCCCATCACGCTGGCATGACATCCACCGAGACTTTCGACCGGATGAAACTCCGCGTGCTGTATCGCGTACGCGCCGGCTTTGTCGAGCGGGTCACCGGTGGCGATGTAGGCACGGATTTCATCGTCGGTGTAATCGCGCATCGGCACGTCGGTGACGCTGAGATCGGTGAGGATAAGTCCATCGCTGCGACGGAGCAGGGCAAGCCCGGTGTAGACCTGATGCATGCGTCCGCGTAAACGCGTCAACATGGTGAAGGCTTCCGCATCGTCCGCGGGTTTGCCGAGGATGTCGCGTCCGTCCACCACGGTGGTATCCGCCGCGAGGACGAGTTGATCTTCATCCGCTTTGACCGCGCGGGCTTTTGTTTCAGCGAGCCTTAAGACGTACCCGGCGGGCGGTTCGTTCTCGCGCGGGGTTTCATCCACAACTGCGACTGAAACAACGAAGTTTAATTTTGTGAGGGCGAGTAGTTGGCGCCGTCGCGGAGAGTTCGATGCCAGCATGATTTCGGTCACGGTGAAAGATTCTAACACAGCACAATTTTCAGCCTCATTCATCTTATCGGCCGTTTATGAAGTACAATTTTTATTGATAACATGTCATTGCGAGTCTACGAGAAGCAATCTCCTCGTTGTTGAAGGGGATTGCCACGTCGCCCTTCGGGCTCCTCGCAATGACAGACTCGGAGGCATTGTGAAGGAACTCGAAGAACGAATTTTGCGCGATGGAAAGAATCTCGGCGGGGGAATTTTGAAGGTGGACAGTTTCGTAAATCACCAGGTGGACCCCCTTTTGATGGACGCGTGCGGACGCGAGTTCGCGCGGCGATTCGCCCCGCTTCAGGCGACGAAAGTGCTGACCGCCGAAATCTCTGGCATCGCCCCCGCCCTGACGACGGCGAACCATCTCGGTCTGCCAGTGGTGTATGCGCGCAAGACCAAGCCGATCACCATGCCTGACCAGGTGTTTCTAACGCTTGCACCTTCACACACGAAAGGAAGAACGGTCGAATTAATCGTCTCGCCGGAATATCTGGCGAACAACGAACGTGTGCTGATCATCGATGACTTCCTCGCCAGCGGGCAGACCATTTTAGGTTTGGTGCGGCTTGCCGAGGCGTCCGGCTCGAAAGTGGTGGGCATCGGCGCGTTGATCGAGAAGTCGTTCGAGGGTGGGCGCGCCGCGCTCGAGCCGCTGGGTGTGCCGGTCGAGTCGCTGGCGTGCATCACTTCCATGGAGGATGGGAAGATTGAGTTCAAGTAGGGGCACAGCGAAAACCGAACGGGCAACGACGGTCTTCGCCCCGCCGTGCTCCTGCCCCATCAATAAATGAGAAATATCCTTTGGTTTTTTGCACCTCTCATCGGCTGGATGTTCGCCCACATGAGTTTTGCCATTCCCGTAAAAAGATTGCGGGAAACAAAAACTTTGATTGCGTTTCATCACCCAAAGCCATCGTATCCGTTTCATGTGCTGCTTATGCCAAAGAAGGCGGTGTTGTCGTTGAAGGAACTCGACCCAGCTGATACCGCCTTTCTCACGGACCTGTATTCCACCGTGCAAAGCCTTGTGGAGGAGTCCCATCTCACCGCATATCGTCTCATCGTCAACGGTGGGGAGTATCAGGATTTTCCGCAGTTGCATTTTCATTTGATTTCGGAG
>DATKAU010000048.1:0-4432 GCA_035514655.1 Anaerolineales bacterium | reverse complement strand
ATTGTTGACCATGACAGGCAGGTAACGTGCATCTTCTGGCAATAATCGAATCGCAGTCAACACCTGAACTTGAGGTTTGGCATCGAATGGAATATCGGGAGAAAAGAAAACAGCCAGCGGCATGGATGTATCCGGAGCCAGGATGTTCAACGGCAAAAACGCTGTCTGCGTTGCCACCGTTTCGTTATTGGAATTAACGAGTGTCACCTGCGCGCTGACGTTTTCGATGGTATCGGAAAAGTCATTATGAACGAGCACGAAGCACCACATGCCATTTTCCGTGGTCGGGTAACATTCGATCTGTTCGACGGTGAATGGCGCAGGCGTGGGTGTCGGCTCACCAGAAGGGTTATCGGGGTTACTAGGGATTTTGATCACCTGCCCGACGGACATCGCATTGGCGGACACCTCAGGGTTCGCGGCTTGCAGGTCATCAAGCGAGACATTGAATCGGTCGGCGATCTGGCTCATCGTATCGCCGGGTTGCACGGTGTACGTGAACGGCGTCGGGCTGGAGAGAGGCGTGGTGAGCGGGATCAAGCCTTCGGGAGTCTGAAGCGGAGTTTTCGTGGAGGTGGTGTATGGGGTCAGATCCACAGGCTGGGGCGTGGATCCGGTTTGTGGAGAGGCGCAGGCAGTCAGGAGGATTATCCATAAGGCAGAAAACAGGTCGAGACGCATTTGGAGATTATAATGGAGGGGAATTTGATGAGGAGAAACCGATGAAATACCGGCATTTGGGGGGCACGGGGATTCGCGTGAGCGAGCTCTCGCTGGGATCGTGGGTTACGTTCAAAAACCAGGTGGATGTGGACTCAGCTGTGGAGTTGATGGCAGCGGCGTATGATGCCGGCGTTAATTTTTTCGATAACGCCGAAAGCTATGCCAGCGGCAAATCGGAAGAGGTGATGGGCGAAGCGCTGAAACGGTTGAACTGGCGGCGCGGAAGTTATCTGGTTACTACCAAATTGTATTGGGGACTGCACGACAACGTGAACGAGCGGAACACGTTGAACCGCAAGCGGTTGATCGAAGGCATCAACGGGTCATTGAAACGATTACAGGCGGATTATGTGGATGTGCTGTATTGCCACCGCCCCGATAAAACCACGCCCATTGAAGAGACCGTATGGGCGATGCACAATATCATCGAGTGGGGCAAGGCGTTGTACTGGGGCACATCCGAATGGAGCGCAGACGAGATCGTTGCGGCGATTTCCATCGCAGAACGTCATCACCTGCACAAGCCGGTCACCGAACAGACGGAATACAACCTGTTCGAACGCGAAAAGATAGAGAAGGGATACCTGCGTTTGTATCAGGATTACGGCTACGGCACAACCACCTTCAGCCCGCTTGCCATGGGCATGCTGACGGGAAAATATTTGAAGGGCGTTCCGAAAGAAAGCCGTGCGGGGCTGAACTCCTTTTTCAGAAAAACACTTACCGATAAGGCTTCGCTCACCAAAGTCCGCGGGCTGCAACCGATTGCCAAAGAGGCGGGATGCTCCCTCTCCCAGCTCGCGGTAGCGTGGTGCTTGAAAAACCCGAACGTGAGCACGGTCATCCTGGGCGCGAGCCGCGTGGAGCAGTTGCAGGAAAACCTGAAGGCGGACAGGTTCGTCTCGAAACTCACACCCAAACTCATGGAAAAAATCGACAAGGTGTTCGGCGTCGTCAAAGATGAAGATGACGATTGACGCACGCGCATTCCACACCTGCTGTGTTGCGTTAGGAAGAATTTGGAGAAATCAAATGACATTCGTCATGATGGTTTCTCAGTCATCGTTAATGTCACCATGTACAATCAATTCGGACACAACGAGAAGGATTAAGAAGACTCGAATCGGAGACCCCTATGAAACTGAATAAATTCGTCATCGGCGGCTTGCTCATCCTCGGTGCAGTCGCACTGCTGATCTGGAACGCGACCACCTCCACCCAGGAGTTCTTCCTGACCGTGGACGAACTCAACGCCAGGAGCGTGGAAATCGTGGACAAGAACGTACGTGTCTCGGGCGCGGTGATCGGCGACACGATTCAATACGATCCATCGACCCTGACCCTGACCTTTGAAGTCGCCCACGTTCCCGCAGACCAGGCTGAACTTGAAGATGAGGGCGGACTCGCCGAAGCCCTGCACGATGCCGTGGCTGATCCTTCACGGGCGCGTATGACAATACAATACGTCGGTGTCAAGCCCGATCTCCTGCGTCATGAAGCGCAGGCAATTGTCACCGGGCAGCTCGGTACAGATGGAGTCTTCCACGCCGAGGAACTGTTGTTGAAATGCCCCACTCGCTACGAAGAAGCCGTCCCGGAGCAGGCTGGACAATAAATAAACAAACCTGACAGGATTTCGAAAACCTGTCAGATTTCCAGACGTGGAGAAACGATGATCGCCAATTTTGGGTTCGGCATCCTGCTCATCACATTTTTCGTAACGGTCTACAGCGCGGCAATAGCGGTGCTTTCCAGCCAGGATAAATCTGCGCGCGGAGCCGCCATGGTGGAAAGCGCGCGCCGCGCCATGCTGCTCACCTGGCCCCTGCTCACACTGGCGTCGGGACTGTTGATTTACCTGCTGGTCAACAATCATTTTGAAGTGCAATTCGTCTATGAGGTGACAAGCCGCTCGATGCCCACCTATTTGAAGGTCACGGCATGGTGGGGCGGGCAGGCGGGTTCCCTGCTCTTCTGGTCGTGGTTGATGTCTGCGTTCGCGTCCCTGGTTACTCTTCGTAAATGGGATCGCGACCGCGAATTTCTACCGTGGGTGATCCTCGTTTCGTGTGTCACGCTCGCGTTCTTCGTCGGCATGACCGTCTTCTTCGAAAATCCATTTCGGCAGTTTTACCAGACCCCGGCCGGGGTCGATGCGTATTTGTTCCAACCTGCGAATAGCACCCTCTTTACGCCCCAGGACGGGCAGGGACTGAACCCGCTCCTCCGCCACCCGGGCATGATCATCCACCCCCCCATGCTGTATCTCGGCTTCGTGAGTTTTGTGATCCCGTTCGCGTTTGCGATCGCCGCGTTGATTACAGGCCGCACGGATGACCGCTGGATCCGCATCACGCGCCGTTGGACGTTGTGGGCGTGGCTCTTCCTCACCTTCGGTCTTGTGCTCGGCGGGCGCTGGGCTTACGATGTGCTCGGCTGGGGCGGCTACTGGGGCTGGGACCCGGTGGAGATTGCCGCGTTCATGCCATGGCTCACCGGCACCGCGTTCCTGCACTCGGTGATGATCCAGGAAAAACGCGGCATGTTGAAACACTGGAACATGCTGCTGGTCATTCTGACGTATGACCTCGTCATCTTCGGCACGTTCCTGACGCGATCTGGCGTGCTCTCCTCGGTGCATGCATTTGCGCAAAGCGCGATCGGTCCGCTGTTCTTCGGCTACATTGCGATCACCTTCATCGCCTCAGTGGCATTGATCATCTATCGCTGGGCGGATTTGCGATCGGAAACCGAGATGAAATCGTTTCTTTCACGCGAGGCGTTGTTCCTGTTCAACAACCTGTTGTTCATGAGCATCCTCGTCGTGTGTTTTTGGGGGGTCATTTACCCGCTTACGTCCGAATTGTTCTCCGGTGAAAAAGTGACGGTGGGTCCCGCCTTTTACGAGCGGGCAAATGGACCATTGTTTGCCGCACTGCTATTCCTGATGGGGATCGCTCCCCTCTCAGCATGGGGGCATTCCACGATGACCACTCTCGGGCGCGCGGTGTGGAAGCCCGCCATCGGAGCCGTTGCCATCACGATCTTTCTCTACGCGACCTATACACAGAACATCTACGCGATCATCGGCTTTTTCCTGGTTGCGTTTGTGATCCTGATCACGCTGTATGAATACTGGCGCGGCGCGCTGGCACGGCACAGGACACAGGATGAGAATTTCTTCGCCGCGATTTGGAACCTCACTGCACGCGACCGTCGGCGCTACGGCGGGTATCTGATCCACCTGAGCATATCCTTGATGGCGATCGGCATCCTCGGTATCGAGTTATTCCAGATGGAAACGCAGGGCACGCTCGAATTAAATCAATCGACCAGTATCAGCGGATACGATGTGGTGTATGAGGATATTGCCCGGTTCACCGGTCCGGATGGACGTGAAGTGACGCGCGCTGTGGTTGGCGTGTATCAGGATGGTGAATTCCTCGGCACCCTGCACCCGCGCATCGATTATTACTTCGATGCCCAGCAATCCATGACCATCCCCGGGCAGAGATCCACGATGAAGGACGATTTGTACATCCTGCTCGTAAATTGGGAACCTGCATCCGCCACCGGCGCAACGTTCAAGATCTACGTCAACCCACTGGTCAACTGGCTGTGGGTGGGAAGCCTGGTCTTCCTGATCGGCATCGTCATCGCGGCGTGGCCCGATAAAGATCCCGAACGGGTAGCCGTTCGCGCAAGCAGA
>DATKAU010000047.1:0-3508 GCA_035514655.1 Anaerolineales bacterium | reverse complement strand
AACAATGTGACGTTTGCGCCCAGAAACCTGTTTATGAACATCCACGCCGCGCTCTTCGCCACCTTCCGAGGTCTTTACGCTTTGGCTGTCAATGATGCCTGCGCTCGGCTGTGGGTTGCGACCTTCTTTCACGCGAACGCGTTGCACCAAAATGGCATTGATCTTTTCCCACAAACCCGTGTTGCGCCACTTCCAATAGTAGCCATACACGGTTTGCCAGGGCGGAAGATCATGCGGCATAAGACGCCAACCGCATCCGCCTCGTACAATGTACAGGATCCCATCCAGAATATCGCGATCTGTCCAAGTACGATGACGTCCACGGTTGCTGACTTTTTGCGGCAGGAGTGGCGCAATTAGCGCCCATTGTGTATCATTCAGGTCGGTTGGGTAGGCTTGTCTGGTCACACTTTCAAGTTTACCCGACCATTTTCAAAACACTCTCTCATTGCGAGCCGCGCCCGCGCTAGGCGGAGGACAAAGTCCGCAGACGAAGCGGCGCCGCGAAGCAATCTCCTGTTATCTTTACATATGATACGAACCTTGAAAGTCACCGGTACCAAAGCGGATGAAATCCGCTTCGACGATGAATCATCCCTCGACGCGATTACGCGCCAGTTGCCCGAAGGATGGTATTCGACCTTCCGCACGTACGACTCGTGCACGCACGTTATCGGACTCACCACCCATTTGAAGCGCCTCCCGCATGTAGACGCTTCTTCCTTACGCCTAAACCTGACCCAGCTTCTCAAACCGTATCGCCCCGGCGAGGCACGTGTACGCGTGATGGAGACACGCTCGCGGGAGTTCTACATCTCCATCGAGCCGCTTAAACCATTGCCGCGCCAGATCTTCGAAAGAGGCGTCCGCGTCGAAACGACAACGATTCAACGCCGCGACCCGCGGGTGAAATCTACTGCTTTCATTATCGCCAGCGACGCGCAACGCAAACATTTAGCACAGGAGGGAATCTTCGAAGCACTCCTGGTAAAGAATGAGCGAATATTGGAAGGAATGACGAGCAATTTCTTTTATATCCTCCGCGCTGAGCGGAGTGAGGAGAGTTTTTTGCGACGAGCGCGGTCGAAGCGCGCTTCGACTGCGGGACTGACAAGCATCAGACCCTCCGCTCAGCGCGGAATGCTTTGCACCGCCGGGCGCGGCATCCTCCCCGGCGTCACGCGGACCATGGTCATCCGCGCCGCGCGGGGGAGGGGAGTGCAGGTGAGATACCGCGCTTTGAAACTGGATCAAATCCCGGCTGTGAGTGAAGCGTTCATCACTTCCAGTTCGCGCGGTATCGTACCGGTAATCCAAATCGATGATGTCCCAGTGGGGCAGGGGAGGGTAGGGGATGTCACAAAAATCTTGATGCAGGCATATTACGAGTATGTGTTAACTCATGCTGAAAAGATAGCCTAGCTGCAAAGATCACGGAGAGAACTCAATTTAATCTGCAGCTACGCATCCACATGCACAGCCAGATTGTGAATCCACTTGCGCGTGAAATATCGCCGGATCCCGAGCACCCATTTCACAGCTTCCTCACTCATCGCGCATAGGTACACAAAATAAACGGGGAAATTCCAGACGTTCGCACCAAGCCAAGCCATCGGCACCCCGACCAGCCAGATGATAAAGCCGTCGAGGAAGAGCGAGAAACGCGTATCGCCGCCGGCTCGCAGAATGCCCACGACAATGGTCATATTGTTGACCCGCACCCACAAAAAGAACATCATGACCGTGAGCACGCGACTCGCATTGGCTATTACTTCAGGCGAGACGTTGTACAGCGAAAGGATCGGAGTTTTCACCAGTTGCAAGATCAGGCCCATCACGAGTCCTCCCACGATACCCAACCCGAGCGAACGACCTGCGTAAACGTAGGCTTCGTCATCCTTGCCCGCGCCGATTCGGTTACCGACCAGCACCGAAGTGGCATTCGAAATGCCGATGAAGATCACAAACGCCATCTGCTCGATGGTCGCAACGATGCTCATTGCTGCAAAGGATTCAGTGCCCATACGCCCATAGATGGCATTGTACGTGGTGATACCCAACGCCCAAAACAACTCGTTGAGCATGACTGGCAGCATCGGCTTGATCACCCGCGCCACAAACGACACATTGAAGTCTGTGAGCTCGCGCAGGGATGCTGCAGCCGGTGATTTTATGGCATAGGTAGTAATCAACAAAGCGATACATTCCAGCCCACGCGAGATGACCGCCGCTACTGCCGCGCCTTGAATGCCATATTCAGGCAAACCGAATTCACCAAAAATCAATGAATACGACAGGAACGTACTGATCAATAACGCGCCCACGCTAATCGTAGTCGGTGTTCTCACGTCGCCTGTGGAGCGCATGACGAACGCATAACTAAATGTGATTGCCATGAACAGGAATGTCCACGAGAATGTGCGGATATATCTTGCGCCCAGGGCGATCACTTCTTCATCTGTGGTATAGATGCTGAGAATTTCAGCAGGGATGAACTGCGACAGCGCAAAGAATATCAGGCTGGCGGATATGGCGAACATCAAACACAAGCCGAGCACACGGCGCAAATTCGGCACATCGTTCCTGCCCCAGAACTGCGCGGTGAACATCGCCGCACCGCTAATGATGCCGAAGGTCACCAGTTGCAAGAGGAACGCGATCTGCCCCGCGAACCCAACTGCGGCAACGGATGTTTCACCCTTCTGCCCGACAAACACCACGCCAATCATGTTCAGCCCGGCAAACGTGAACTGCTGGATGATGATGGGTATGGCGATCTTGCGAATGTTGGGGAAATACTCAGGGTCGTTGTAATAGTCCCGAATTCGCTCGATGATTCTCATGATTCTCCAATGGACGTGGATTATAAGCGAATGATTATCGTCGCGAGTGGCGCTCGCGCTTAACGGAGGACAAAGTCCACAGACAGCGACCTCACGAAGAAATCTCCCTGATAAAGACAATGCTACGCCACATCTCACGTATTCACCATAAGGACTACTCATGAACAAAATATTGATTTCGATTCTTTTGATCAGCTTGTTGACTGCCTGCGGAGGGACTGCGACGGAAGCCTCCTCGACGCCTCTTTCCACGCCTCAGGCTGTTTTAGCCTCCCCAACCGTTTCCGTCCCTGACGCGCCTACCGCGACATCCGCGCCTGCTCGATTGGATGACTTCTTCACCCAAAACGGGATCGTGCCTCCAGCGCCGGTTTGCAATGGTTTGATCCAGGCACAGTCGGAAGGTCCGTATTACACGGCCGGCTCACCACAGAGCAATACCTTATACGAAGAAGAAATGCCCGGCACGCGCCTGGTGCTCGTCGGCTATGTGCTTGATCATAACTGCCAGCCTCTGGCGAATGCGTGGCTCGATTTTTGGCAGGCGGATTCAACCGGCGAATACGACAATGTCGGTTATCGCCTGCGCGGACACCAGTTCACTGACGCACAAGGCAGATATTTTCTAGATACGATTCTCCCCGGCTCATATCAAAGCCGGCCCA
>DATKAU010000046.1:0-4551 GCA_035514655.1 Anaerolineales bacterium | reverse complement strand
AAGGATCGAATTGGCAAGCACCAGGCTCCCGGTCACGGATGCGATCAGTTTCAAAGCATCGCGGCGTGAGATCCGTCCCTCGGTGTATTCCTCTGCAAATTCATCGGCAAGATAGCGCTGGAACAGGTTCATGATCAACTCCTTTTATTCAAAGCGACTGTGAAATTTATTTCCCCGATCGATTTCCAACTTCGATTTTGAAATTATACAGGTGAAGGTTAATTTCTGATGTGTATCCGTCCTTGCCTCTCTGTCGCTATTGCACTTTTCCAAAATAATCGAGCAATAACCCAGCAGGGAGCTAACCACTGAGACACGGAGTCACTGAGTTTATATTGATTTTTTCTCTGTGTCTCGGTGTCTCCGTGGTTCAAAACGGGTCGAAAGGTTTGCTCGGTTTAATTTTTAATCTACAAAAGCGACAGCTTCACGAAGCACACCTTTAGGTGCCCCAAATTCGACAATAGAGAGTTGGGATGCGGATTAATCGATAAGTTCGTCGAAATTAGGGAAGCCGATGTCAGGAGTTTACTGCTCGAACAATATAGCCATCGCGAGGATGTCGTCATATATCCCATCTATTTTTCGTGCTTTGCGCTTGCAACCTTCGACTTGGAAATTGAATTTTTCGTAGAGTTTGATGGCTGAGATGTTTGACGCGAAAACATCGAGCGCCACCCGTTCAAGCCCTTTGTTTTTTGCGACTGAAAGTGTCTCTTTGAGAAGCCCGGAACCCAGCCCCAGTCCGCGATAATCTTTGTGTATGCCCATGCCAAATCTGCCGGCGTGGGTAAAGCCTTCGTTTTGGCTGATCTCGATGTCGCACCATCCAACGACATTTGAGCCGTCGAGCGCGATGAGTCTGATTTCACCCCTTTCCATCCCCTCCATGAGCCATTTGCGTGTTTTCTCAAGAGGCGATGCTTCGACCAGTCCGAGGAACTTTCGCTCCCGGGCAACCGAATCAAGACATGCGTGGAAGCCTTCAAAATCTTTTGCGGTGATGGATCTGATTTGGATTTGGCTCATTGTTCCACCTCATCTTCCTAAAACAAAATCTGACGCTGTTACCGTGCAGCTTTGACCCCCACCTGCTGGCACATATCCAGCACGGGACAGGTTGAGCAACGTGGGTGTTCGCCGGTGCAAATATGTTTGCCAAACGGCACAAGCAGACGGTTGATGTCAACCCAATGTTCACGTGGAAGATTGGTTTCGAGCGCCTCCATTGTCTTTTCGGGCGTGGAGGCTTTCACATAGCCCCAGCGATTCGTAACGCGATGCACGTGGATATCCACGCTGATGCAGGGTTGCCCGCAGGCAATGCCTAAAACCAGATTGGCGCATTTCGGTCCGATTCCGGGAAGGGAAAGCAATATTTCGGAATCACATGGCAAGTCTCGATCGTACTCGTCGAGGATGCGCTTTGCGATCGCATGAATATGTCCTGCCTTGCGCTCGTGGAATGTGGATGTGTTGATCAGGGAAGCGATCTCATCAACTGTAAGCTGGCTGACTTGAGCAGGCGTGCGTGCACGCGCGAAAAGTTTGCGAGCGGCAGGAAGTGATACTTCATCGTATGTTCGTATGGAAATCATACACGCGACCAATTGCTCGAATGGAGAGTTGAATCCTTCTTCAGACAACTCGAACATCGCTGCCTTTGGAAACGGGCTAACAGCGTCGCTGATGAGTTTTAACACCAGATCGATCTCGAATGGCTTTTTCACTTGTCTTCCCGAATCCCAAACGACTCGTTTAGGTTGGTGTGCAGAATCTCCGCCGCGTAGGCGCGGTCCGTGACCGGGCTCAAACGCTTCGCCATACTCCTGGTAATCAGTGGGATCGCTTTGCGTCCGTAGAAGTGTTTGTAATACAGTTTATTTGCCCCGGCTTCGTCCCATGCCCAGTTCAGGCGGGTGTAGCGCGAGGCGTCGAACGGACGCGTGTACCCGGTCAGCACCTTCTGCTGGTAGATGCTGACGTAATGCTCGAAGTAGGTCATTACCAGTTCGCGCAGGTTTTTATAGACCGGCTCGCGGAATCCCAGGTTGATATAGTTTGTCTTCGCCAGCGCACCCCACCGTCCTTCGATCTGGTACAGCGCAAGGACGTGATCGTCGTCCACGCCGGGATCGGGCACAATGTCGATCAGCAGCGGCTTGAACCCGATCCGCCACAGGCACAACGCTGCGAGGAACCCGCCATCGAGGCAGTGTCCCTGCTGGTCGAGCATGACGTTGAGCGGGGAACGGTCGCGCACCTCACCCTTGTATATAAGACTGTCGAGATATTGTTGAATGGCAAAAGGCGAGTTAAGCCCTTTGAAGATCGCACGCAGGCTTATGGGGAGATGTGATTCGAATGTAGTAAGAAAGGACATGTGGGTATTTTACAACATCAACTCAGCCAGTCCCTGTTCGCGTGTGATAACAGGTGTATATTCCAGCTCGGTACGTGCCTTGTCGATACGGATCGTGCAATCGCTGGATGCCATCGCCGCGGCGAAGTGCGTCAACGGCGGTACGGATCTTAAGCGGAGCAGGCGCCATGCCCTTTCGATCAGCCAACCCAGCGCCCGCGCCATCGTTCCCGGAATGGATAGGTTCGGTAGTTGTATTCCCTGCGTGCCCAACAATGCCGTGAGAAATTCGCGGACCGTTGTCGTCCCGTCGTCGGTGATGAAATACGACTCTCCGCCGCGGCCGCGAGTCAATGCCAGTGTCACGGCATGGACAACGTTCGCAATATGTGTCGTGACAGTCTTCGCGCGTCCGCCGTCGATCCACATATACATGCCGCGCTTCACAGCTTTCTTCACCACTGGCAGGGTCGTGTTGTCACCGGGTCCCCAAACAAATCTCAGGCGAAGGGAGATTGTTGTAAAGCCCGGCGCATTTGCTGCGAGTACAATCTTTTCCGCAGCGGCTTTTGTTTCAGGATACAGGAATTGCGTGTGAGCAGGATAGGGCATGGATTCGTCAAGGTCTCTCAAAAAATGCCCGTCGAACAGGACTGCTTCGGTGCTGATAAAGATGAAACGTCGGATCCCGGTCTGTTTTGCCGCATCCAACAGCTGCGCGGTCCCGTCTACGTTTGCCGGCCAGAATTGTTCGCGCGTACCCCATTGCTTCACGAACGCCGCACAATGGATCACCACATCGCAGCCTGCGAGATGTTCGGGTCTGACAGATCCCAGTTCACATCGCACGGGAGTCACACCCAGCCTGCGCACAGCATCGTCGCTTTGGTCAGAGCGCGACACTGCGCGAATGTCATGAGCGGTTGATAACGATTTGGCAATCGCGCCGCCGATGAATCCTGACGCGCCTGTGATGAAGGTTTGCATTACTTGGCGGGCTTATCATCGAAACCTGTTCGCCACAGAGATCGCAGAGAATGTGAGTTTTTCTCGAAGCTCTCAGTGCTCTCTGTGGCTAAGCAAAGAAGCCTGACGCAAAGGGTTAAGTAGCCGGCTGAAGAATTCATTCTTTATCTTCCATCCCACCTGGACCATTGCCTGCCTTCACGGGCGAGGAGTTCGTCAGCTTCCTTCGGTCCCCACGAGCCAACCTTGTATGTTGGAATGGGCTGGTGAGCCGCCTCCCACGCCTGAAGGATGGGATCGATTAATCCCCAGGCGGTCTCCACTTCATCGGCGCGGGTGAACAGAGACGCATCGCCCGAGATCGTATCGAGCAGGAGTCGTTCGTAGGCTTCGGGAATTGCGATCTTGCCGAACGCCTCTGCATAATGGAACTCCATATCCACCGAACGCGTTTCGGAGATCGTATCGGGCACTTTCGCTTCGAACCTCCAATGGATGCCTTCATCGGGTTGCAGATATAAAACAAGCATGTTGGGAATTGGGTTTCCCTTTGCCGCATTGAAAAGCAGGTGCGGCGGATCCTTGAACTCGATTGTAATCTGGCTGAGTTTCTCATTCAGGGCTTTGCCCGACCGCAAATAAAACGGCACTCCCTGCCAGCGCCAGTTGTCCACTTGCAGACGGACGGCCGCGAATGTCGGGGTTGTCGTTTTGGGGTCGACACCCTCCTCGGCGCGATAACCCTTGTACTGCGCCCGCACCGTGTTTTCTGCCACCGCCTCGGCATTCATCGGGCGGATCGATGACAACACCTTGACTTTTTCATTTCGCAGCGCGGACGCCTCAAACGAGGCCGGGGGTTCCATCGCGACAAGCGACAACAGCTGCAGGAGGTGGTTCTGGAACATATCGCGCATCACACCAATGCCGTCGTAAAAGCGGGCGCGGTGTTCCACGCCCACTATTTCTGCGACGGTGATCTCCACATGGTCAATGTAATTTCGGTTCCACAGCGGTTCGAAGATCGTGTTGGCAAAACGCGCGACCAGGATGTTTTGCACCGTCTCCTTGCCGAGGTAGTGGTCGATGCGGTAGATCTGGTTTTCGTTGAGGGTTTTGTGAATCTGCTGGTTCAGGCTCTGTGCCGATTTCAGATCGGTTCCGAATGGCTTTTCGATCACCACACGCCGCCAGCCCTCCCGTTCCGTCAACTGCTCGGTGAG
>DATKAU010000045.1:0-6406 GCA_035514655.1 Anaerolineales bacterium | reverse complement strand
GCATAGGCTGGAAGAAGGGCATATTGCAAGTTGTCATTTGGTGGAAGTGTCGTAAAGCGGGATGCCATCCCGCTCCACGCTCGGAGTTTCATGTCTAACGATTACATCCTCGAAGTAAAAAACCTCAAGAAATATTTCCAGGCCAGCAGACCCGGCTGGTTTTCGCGCAACGATTCATTCGTCCATGCTGTAGATGATGTGGACCTCCAACTCAAGCGCGGCGAAGTCATCGCGTTGGTGGGTGAGAGCGGGTGCGGCAAGTCCACGCTTTCGCTTACTCTTATGGGACTCGAACAAGCCACCGAGGGGACCATCATTTTTGAGGGCAGAGACATCACGCACCTCACGGAGAGGGATCGCAAAGCCGTCCGACAGCGTATCCAGATGATATTTCAGGATCCATATGAGTCATTGAACCCCACACAGACAATCGAGGAGATCGTGTCCGAGCCTCTCGAGGTCCATGGTCTGTCAACTGACCTGGATGAACGAAAAGAACGCGTGTGGCGCGCCTTGGAAGATTCAGGTTTGAAACCTGCTGAGGACTTCATGCAACGGTACCCGCATCAGTTATCGGGAGGACAACGCCAGCGTGTGGTCATTGCCGGCGCTCTTGTGCTCGAGCCTCAACTTCTGCTTGCGGATGAGCCGGTCTCGATGCTAGACGTGTCGATCCGCGCAGAGATTATCAACCTGCTGGCAGACTTGCAGAAATCGCGCGGCATCTCAGTGATCTTCATCACACACGATCTCGGCACAGTCGGTTATTTCGCCGATCGCGTGGCGGTGATGTATCTCGGGCGCATCGTTGAAATTGGCAAGGTGGCGGAGGTGTTAAAGTCTCCGCAGCATCCGTACACACAGGCATTGTTGTCTGTTATTCCCGTGCCAAACCCGCGTATGCGAAAGAAGCATGTCATCCTGCAAGGCGAGACGCCCAATCCCATCAATCTTCCATCCGGGTGCCGTTTTCACCCGCGCTGCCCGGTCGCCATCGAGAAGTGCCGTTCCGTTGACCCGCAGTTGATCAATTTGAGCCAGACGCACCAGGCAGCCTGCCTGCTCCTCGCCTCGTGATTTTCACGACCAACGTTAGCGAATAGTATCGACCAAAGTCGGTGTCAGATTCAGTCATACAATTTATAATTCAGGAACATTCCAAGAGGAGAATTGCATGCTCTCAAATACATCACGATTATTCACCTATCTGATCGCCCTGCTGTATGCGGTTGTCGGCGTGCTGCTGTTCGCCATGCCGGAACAACTCACGCCGGTCTTTGCCTGGCAGGTCACCCAGCTGGTGACGATGACCGTCGGCGGCTGGTGCCTCGGCAATGCCTGGGCTGCCTTTTTCTCTGCGCGACGCTGGCAATGGGCTCAAATCCAACCCGCCATGTATTATCTTTGGTTTTTCGGCCTGCTTGAGTTGGGGGTGATGTTTGTGTTCCGTGAGAGACTTAGATTCGGGCATCCAGTTGCCGCGTTGTACGTGGGAACTCTGATCGCAAATGGAGTTGCTGCACTCGTCGGTATCTTCGACGTTGTGCGGCTGCAGCCTGCCGTCGATCAATCCGGCGCGAGGACCAGTTCGCTTCAATACACCGCAGTGATCCTGTTCATCCTCGGTGTTGGCTTCCTGGGATACTACGGGGTTACCGCCCAGATTGGTGATGTCGGCACGAACGGCGGTATTTTCCCTGAGGTCATGACCCCGCTTACATTGCGGTCGTTTGGTGTGTTCTACCTGTCGATTGCCCTGGGAGTTGTACCGTTGTTATGGAATAGAAACCTCCAAACTTTTCTCAGCCACGGGTTTGTTTCGTATGGTCTGATCATCTTCATCACCCTCGCCGCGTTCGTATATCTTCGGTTGTTTGATTTTGCGCAGAGACCCGGCGGACTGGCGTATTTCGGCGCGTACCTCGCCGTGGGGATCGTCTTCCTGTATTACTTCCGCAAATATGGAATCGAAGGAGTATAAACATCATGCTCACAAACTTCTCAAAAATCCTCACCTACATCAACGCAGGGCTGTATCTGATCCTCGGCGCGCTGTTATTTTTCATACCCGGGCAATTCGCACCCGTCTTCGCCTGGAAAGTATCCACCTTCATGACCATGATCATCGGGGGTTGGTGCCTCGGCAATGCCTGGCTCACTTTCCACATTGCGCGCCGCTGGGAATGGACCAGCACCTATGCCAGCCTGATCTATTTCTGGGTGTTCGGGCTCGGGCAGCTTGCGGTATTGATCGCTTTTCGCGATAAGGTTCAAACAGCTCATCCCATCGCTCTGTTATATATCCTCGTCATCGGGTTGAATGCAATGACTGCCATCCTCGGTATTGTGGAATGGGCTCGCATCCGACCGCAATTGCAGCGAGCGAAAATGGAAATTACGTCTTCGCTTGTTCGAATTCCGCTCTACGGTTTTGTCCTGTTCCTGTATTATGCCGCCTTCTACGGATTGCTCATCCCGCAGGGAGGGTTTGCAACCACCGGTGAAATCTTTCCAGAACCGCTTTCCGCATTCACATTACGGAGTTTCGGCGCGTTCTTTCTCTCCATTGCCCTTGGCGCTACACCGTTCCTCTGGAACAAAGACAGGGACGCGCTCCTCAGCCACGGTTATTTATCGGTCGGTGCGATCATCGCAATCACCATCGGTGAGTTCCTTCACTTCGGGGTGTTTGATCTATCAAGCTTCCCGTTTCAGATTGTTTTTCTCGGCGCTTATCTCATCGTTGGCGTCGTTGTGGTGATCATGTTTGTGCTGTTCGGAACCGGATACCCCAGGAAGTAACTTGGATATCACCAGCCCGCAAAACCCGCGCGTAAAACACCTCGTCAGATTACGCGACGATAAAAAAACACGCAAAGCGGACGGCTTGATGCTCGTGGAAGGTTTCGACGAGATTCAACTGGCGATCGCTGCAGGGCACATTCCGCAGACGCTTCTCTCTTCCTCTGATCTTGCTTCCCGTCGATTGACGTTTTCCTCCGCTGAGACCCTGTCCGTTTCACGCCCCGTCTTCGAGAAGATCTCCTACCGCGAAAATCCAGACGGGTGGATGGGGGTCTTCCCGATTCCCAACACCACTTTTGAAAGTTTGGAGTCAGCCAGCTCATCGTACTCGAAGGGTATGCTGGCGAAGGTCCCCCTCGTTGTCGTTGCAGAATCAATCGAGAAGCCGGGCAACCTCGGCGCAATCCTGCGCACAGCAGATGCGGCGGGCGTCGACGTGGTCTTGCTGTGCGACGCGCGCGCCGATGCCTGGAACCCGAACGTGGTGCGCGCCAGCCGAGGCGCAGTGTTCAGCGTACCCATCGTCGAATGTGATAACGCGTCCGCGTGGGAGTGGCTGAAGAGTAGAACGATGCGCCTGGTCGCCGCGAGTCCCGCTGGGGACGTGGATTACTTCCAGGCAGATCTGCGCGATCCGCTTGCGATCGCAGTTGGCACGGAGGATGCAGGCTTGTCCGATTTTTGGATGAAGAACGCAGATGTGAAGGTGAAAATACCGATGATGGGAAAAGTAAACTCACTGAATGTGTCGGTCTCGACCGCGTTGATTCTCTATGAAGCAGTTCGTCAGCGAGGAGGACGATGAAACAAATCCATCCTTTATTCCGGATCGTGTTCCTTACCGGCGGCGGTTTGAGCCTCGTTGCAGGCATCCAGCTCTTTTTACTTGCCGAACAAACGGACGTGTATTTTGCGTGGACGATCCAATCGCCGTTGACTGCAGCCATCATGGGCGGCTTTTTCTTCGGCACGATGACGTTCGGTTTCCTCGCCTTCCGCGAGCCGGTCTGGGAAAATGTGCGCGCTGGTGTAATGGGATTGTTTGTCCTCCTGTGCGTCAAACTCGCGGCGACCGTCCTGCACCTGGACAAATTTCATTTGAACAGCGAGCAACCCGTCACGATATTTGTGACGTGGATGTGGCTCGCCACCTATACCCTTCTGCCAATCGCAGTATTGATCGGGTTTATTCTCCAGCGGCGCATGGTAGCATCAGTCTCTGATCCCGGTGCGGGGTTGCCCGGCTGGATGCGGTCGTTGCTGATCCTGCACGGCCTCACCGGATTGATAACCGGCATATTCCTTTTTATGTTTCCTCAAGCGATCATTCCCCATTGGGCGTGGTCCCTCACGCCGCTGACTTCGCGGGCGATGGCTGCCTGGTTCCTTTCGTTTGCCATTGTGGATGTGATCCTTTTCAGCGACAACGATTGGATGCGGACGAAAGTGATCGCCGTTGAATACGCGGTATCTGTCCTGTTCGCCCTGCTCGCCCTCGTGCAATATTCCAACGAAGTGAACTGGCCTGGCCTTGGCGCGTTGGGTTTTCTGGCATATCTCGCCGTCATGCTGATCATCGGTGTGGTTGGATCGTTGAAGCGGACTTAATATCCAAAACCTTTTCGCGGGACGGGTTGGTAACCCGCCGAACATGGTTCAAGAAGACGTCAGGCTGCAAGCCTCACCTACATTTAATTATTGAAAGACGATGATTCCTTTGATCCCTGAATATCAAATTCCGCATGAATCATACCTGAAGCTGTTCCTGCGCTTCCTCAAGTTCGGCTTGCTCGCCTGGGGCGGACCGGTCGCGCAGATAGCCATGATCCGGCAGGAATTGGTCGAGGAGGAAAAATGGATCTCCTCCGAGCGCTTCCACCGCGTGCTGGCTGTGTATCAGGTTTTGCCGGGACCGGAGGCACACGAGTTGTGTGTATATTTCGGGATGCTCGCGCGCGGACGGATCGGCGGCCTCCTCGCCGGGCTGGGGTTTATGTTTCCGGGTTTCCTGCTGATGTTTGCACTTTCGTGGTTCTATGTTGCATACGGGATCAGCTCTGTATTATTTGCCGGCGTGTTCTATGGTTTTCAAGCCGCTGTCGCAGCGTTGATCGTGCGCGCGGTGCACCGCATTGGGAGCCACGCCCTGCATGATCGCTGGTTGTGGGGAATTGCGCTAGCCTGTTTTATTGCCACCTTCCTCCGAGTCAATTTTCTGCTCGTGCTTGCGCTGGGTGGGTTGATCTATGCACTTGCGCGGCGCGTGAAATTTTTCAACGCCAACCTGCTTTTGTTGGTTATCCCCATATCGGCTTTTGCAGCAACTGTTTCAGTCGGCGCACCTTCCATCCTCCAGTTGTTCGGCTACGGCTTGCGGACAGGGTTGCTGACTTTCGGTGGCGCGTACACGGCAATACCTTTCCTGCAGTATGATGCCGTGGTCAACGGTGCATGGATGACCGATCAACAATTTCTGGATGGGCTGGCATTATCGAGCATCCTGCCTGCGCCGTTGATCATCTTTTCGACATTTGTCGGCTATCTTGGCGGAGGACCGCTGGGCGCCGTGGCATTGACTGCAGGAGTCTTTCTGCCTGCCTTTTCCTTCACGCTGATCGGGCACGATCTCTTCGAACGCCTGATTGAGAACCGGCAATTCCATGCGTTTCTAGACGGTGTGACCGCTGCCGTGGTGGGGCTCATCGCTGCGACCGCAGTTCGACTTATGCTGACCGCCCTGCCCGACCTTGCTGCCCTTGGAATTTTTATTGTGGCGTTGGCTGGTTTGTACCGCTGGCAGGCAAAGACGGCGATCGCCGGGATCATGCTCGGCGCAGGCATCCTTGGGTTAATTGTCCGCTTGTAATAAAATGGCGCAAATAAGATCGAAGGGAGCACATCATTGAAAACGGTAACCTTGCAAACCGCGTTGGTAATGATCTTAATTCTCCTGCCTGGTTGTTATCCAGCCGCAACGGAAGTAGTACCAGCAACAGCCGCACCGGCGGATACCGCAACGCCTCCGCCTCCCACCGTCACGGTCACTCCTCCCGCGGGGAGCCCAACACCCATCCCCACGGCGAACTTCACATTGGCAGAGATTGTTGGGATGTGGACACGCTCCGATCCGGATCGAGGCGATCTCTTCCTGATATTCAGGGAGGATGGCTCCTATGTTGCATCACACGGCACACCGGAAGGTATCGTTCACACCGGGCAATTCTCACTGGAAGGGAGAATATTTACCTTCATCAATGGCTGGAATTGTTCTCCACAGGGTGAAACCGAGGGCCAATACATTCTCCGACTGGCAGGCGGCGGGAAATATCTTCTCTTCGAACCTCTCGACGACACCTGTCCGGATCGACCCAGTGTATTCAAGAGTTACCGCTGGGATCGAGCCGGGACATCGCCATAACATTTTTTATGAGCTGGATCTGGCTTATCGGCATAGCGATTGGGATCTTCGTTGGTTACCTGCTCGACCGGGAAATATATTTCTACGAAGGCGTGCATCTCGGTCCGCGCGTGCAGGCGTGGCTCTACGACCGCTGGTCGAAGAAATACGACGCGGGCAAACGCGAGAGTCAATTACGCGATG
>DATKAU010000044.1:0-5239 GCA_035514655.1 Anaerolineales bacterium | reverse complement strand
AATATCCTTGCCGCGCCTGCATTCGAAACGTGGCGCGAAGGGCAATCATTGGATGTTAATGCCTTGTTATATACAGCGGAAGGCAAACCGCGGCACTCCATTTTTTATCTTGCGCATCTCTCCGACGCCGAGCGCATGTTCTTCGTCACACTTCTTTTCTCTGCCGTCGAGACCTGGATGCGTACGCAGAGCGGCGCCACATCCCTGCGCGCCCTCCTCTGCATGGATGAAATTTTCGGTTACCTTCCTCCATCACGCAACCCGCCCTCCAAACAGCCATTGCTGCGCATGTTGAAACAGGCACGCGCCTTCGGCTTGGGATTGTTGCTCGCAACACAGAATCCTGTGGACGTGGATTACAAGGGCCTCTCGAATGCGGGCACATGGTTCATTGGAAAGCTTCAAACTGAACAGGATAAAAACCGCCTGCTCGACGGGCTGGAAAGCGCCTCGGGCGGCGTCTCGCGCAACGTGTTCGATAAACTGATTTCATCGCTGGGTAAGCGCGTGTTCGTGCTGCACAACGTGCACTCCAAGGCACCCGAACTGTTTCAGACCCGCTGGGTGATGAACTTCCTCGCGGGACCGATTATGCGGACAAAGATTCCCGACCTCAATAAGCTTGCCAACGCGGCACCTGCGAGTCCATCCCAGCCGAAGCCTGCTCCAGTTTCTCAAGCAGTGCCCTATCCTTCGCCGACTCAGCCGTCGTTCATGGCGTCTGCGTCATCCCGGCCTCTACAGCCGCAAACTGTTGCAGCTACACAATCTTCCATTTCCCAGTTCTCGAGCACCAAGCCATCCCTTCCCTCCGCTATCCGCGAGTATTTCCTACCTCAGACATACAGCCTGCCGGAAGCCTTTAAAGCCGCGAACCAATCGATGCCCGCGGAGGCGATGATTGAGGGCGTTGTGTACAAACCCGCTTTGCTTGCCTCGGCGAATGTGCGCATCCTTGATCGCAAACTGGGTGTGGAGAGTGAAGTCATCCGCACGGTGATCGTCGCGTCACCGGAAAAGCGCGGCAACCTCCGCTGGGAGGATTATGTATCGAATGGAAAATCACACGAGAACGTCGAACCCTCGCCTGTGCCGTCTGCGCGGTTCGGTACGATCGACGCGCCTCTGAACGATTCCAAATTGATGACTTCCCTGCAAAAGGACTTCACCGATTGGGTGTTCCGTAATTCGTCCGTCACGGCGCGCGCCAACCAGGCGTTGAAAGTGTTCGCCGGACCCGACGTGTCCCAGTCCGAATTCCTGAAAGCCTGCGCTGACGCGGCGCGAAACGGGCGCGATACCGAGTTCAACAAACTTGCCGCCAGGATCGACAGGCAGATCGCCTCACTGGAGGGTAAACTCACACGCGAGGAACGCGAACTACGGCAGGATGAAGCCGAACTCCAACAGCGCAAAATGGAAGCCATGGGCACCCATGCTGAAAACGTGCTTGGGCTGTTCGTTGGGAGCCGTAGCACGCGCAAACTATCCTCCTCGCTGACCAAACACCGGATGACCGAACAAGCCAAAGCCGATGTGGACGAATCCGTTGAGGCGATTGCCCAATTCAAAACCCAACTGGCAGAATTGGACAAGGAACGCCTGCGTCTCGCCGAGGAGATCAACGAGCGGTGGGAAGCGCTGGTGCGCCAGACGAGTGAAATCGTCGTGAATCCCAAGAAATCGGACGTGTACGTCAGCCTGTTCGGTGTGGGATGGATGCCGTATTACCTCGTGAAATCAGGCGCGCAATCGATCGAACTGCCCGCGTTCGGGGTCGAATAACTCGCATGGTCTGGATCATCATGGCAGCTGCCTTCTGGGGATTCTTCCATTCATTTAATGCATCGCACAGCGTGAAGGAATTCTGGCTGCGCGCCATGGGCGATGGATTCATGAAATATTACCGACTCGCTTACAACGTGATCGCGGTGCTCACGTTCCTGCCCATTCTGATTCTCCTCCTCCTGTTGCCGGATCGGATCCTGTACCACGTATCGGCACCGTGGAGTTATCTCATGATCGCAGGGCAGGTGTTTTTTGCCCTCCTCCTGCTTGCCGCGGTGTTCCAGTTTGGGATTCTGTATTTCATCGGTTTGCGACAGGTCGCAGAGAGGCCAAGCGACCGGAAACTCGTCACAACGGGGTTATACGGTTTTGTGCGCCACCCGTTTTACACGTTTTTTCTGTTGTTTCTCTGGCTGACGCCATTCATGACAGTCAACCTGCTGGTGGTGTATCTTGCTTTGACGATCTATATTCAGATCGGCATTTATTTCGAGGAACGCAAACTAATCCGTGAATTTGGGGATCAATACGTTGAGTACAGGGCTTCCACACCTGCGCTGTTCCCGGCGCCGAAATTTATGCGGAACATTTGGGTATTGCGTTTCGTCTTAAAACCTGAATCCTCCGACAAGGTATAATTTTCACATGGCTTCTGTATCCTATCCGTTTCAAAAAATGCCCGCGCTTCCGCAGGTCGTTACCGCGGTTATCAGCGGCGTTACGCTGTTTTTCATTGCCCTGATCACATGGACGCTCGGGTATCAATTAATGTATGCGGGACGGATCTTCCCCGGGGTCTCGGTGGCAGGGGTCGATGTATCAGGCCTCACGCGTGACGAGGCTGCAGTGAGGTTGAACCAGACCCTTTCATACCCGATCACCGGCAAGATCCTGTTTCGGGATGGGGAAAAGGTCTGGGTGGCATCGCCGGCAGAGTTGGGCATGGTGTTCGATCCCTCGTCCAGCGCCGCGACAGCCTACGGCTTGGGGCGAAGCGGCGGCTTGTTCGGCGCGTTGTCTGGTCAGATACACGCGCGGGGCGCGGGAGTCACCGTGCCTCCGGTGATCCTCTTCGATCAACGCGTGGCATACCAGTACTTGACTCAAATCGGCGCGCAGGTGAATCAGCCGGTTGCCGAGGCGTCTCTCAGCCTCGAGGGGACGAACGTGGTGGCCCACCCCGGGCAGATGGGGCGCGAGTTGAAGATCGATGCCACATTGATCTTTCTCGGCGCGCAGTTGCAGTCTTTTACCGACGGTGAAGTGCAGCTGGTGGTTCAGGAAGTACAGCCGCAGATTCTGGATGTGAGCGCGCAGGCAGAAGCGGCTCGTCAGGTGCTGAGCCAGCCGCTCACCCTTGTCATACCGAATTTCATTGAGGGAGACGCCGGTCCGTTTGTATACGATACACAAGTGCTGGCGGGTTTGCTTGGCGTCCAGCGCGTGCAAAACGGGAATCAAGCCGAGGTGCATGTGGCGCTCGACACCACCGGTTTGCGCGATCTGCTCACGCCCGTAAAGGCGCAGGTGGACCGCGCCTCCTCCGACGCGAAATTCATCTTCAACGACGATACGCGCCGCCTCGATCTGATGGCGGACTCAAAAGTCGGGCGCGAAATGGATTTGAGCGCCAGCATCACGGCGATCAACGATGCGCTATGGCGAGGCGAACACACGATCCCGCTTGTGATCAACGAGGCACAGCCGAGGGTTTCCGGCACCGCGACGGCGGAGGAACTGGGCATCACCCAGCTCCTGCATTCCGAATCATCCTATTTCTACGGGTCGAGCGCTGAACGCATACAGAATATCGAGGCCGCCGCGGCGCGCTTCCACGGCGTGCTGATTGCGCCCGGTGAAACGTTTTCAATGGGCGAGGGGATGGGCGATGTGAGCCTCGAAAATGGGTTCGCCGAAGCGTTGATCATCTACGGCGGCAGGACGATCAAAGGTGTGGGTGGGGGCGTGTGCCAGGTGAGCACCACGTTTTTCCGCGCGGTGTTCAATGCCGGGTTCCCCGTGGTCGAACGGTACTCCCATGCCTACCGCGTCTCATACTATGAAAGGACTGCCGGCGGCGGGGTGGACCCGCGGCTTGCCGGTCTTGACGCGACGGTATACTTCCCGCTTGTCGATTTTAAATTCACCAACGATTCATCGTACTGGATTTTGATGGAAACCTATATGGGCAACGCCTCGCTCACGTGGAAATTTTATTCCACGCCCGATGGGCGCAGCGTGACCTGGGATACCACCGGACCGGTCAACGTTGTCCCTGCGCCGCAGCCTTTGTTTGAGGTGAACCCCGAACTCGCTAAGAACGAGATGGAACAGAAGGACTGGGCGGCAAACGGCGCGGATGTCACCGTGTCGCGCACTGTGTGGAAGAACGGCGCGGTGTATTTTCAGGATCAATTTGTGACCCACTACGAGCCGTGGCAGGCAGTTTGTGAGTATGGGCCCGATTCGAGGAACCCTGAAAGACTCGCAAATGAGAAAAACCTGTGTAGGAATCCATCCGGCTGATTCAGCGTGGTAGAATACGCCGCTCTCAAGAAAGAGGTGCCATGGTCGATCAGACATTGCTCGAAATCCTGCGCTGCCCACATTGCGTCCGCACCACGGGAGGCGCGCTGAAGTTTTACAAGGAATCGTGGTTCATCTGCGCCGACTGCGGCCGCAAATACCCGGTTGTCGAGGACATCCCCGTGATGTTGATCGAAGAGGGCGATAAGTGGGTGGGAGTGGCGGAATCTGATCTGCCCGTCCCTCCGCCTGCCAGATAACGTGAACAACCTGCGCGAATTGTTGAAAAGACTTCTCGATGGCGACGAAGCACGCGCCGAGCAGGCGTCTCTGGCGCTTGTCGAAATGGGTTCGGATGCGATCCCTGCGTTATTGGAGTTGACCCGCTCTCCCGATCCGGAGTCCCGCTGGTGGGCCCTGCGCACGCTCGCGCAGTCGCCTCTGCTGCAGACCGAATGGCTGATCCCGTTCCTCGACGATCCCTCCCCCGAGGTGCGCCAGTGTGCGGCGCTCGGGTTGGGATCAAAGCCCGATGAACACGCGATACAGGCCCTCGTACGCGCGTTGAGCGATGAAGACGGAATGGTGCGCAACCTTGCCGTGAAGGCGCTGATCGCAGCCGGCAAGCCCGCAGTTCCGTCCTTGATCGAACAGGTGAAGAGTCCGCCTCCGTCGGCGCGAATCCATGCCCTGCGTGCACTGGCAGAGATCCGCGACCACCGCGCGATCCCTGTCATGATGCAGGTCATGGAAGAGGACTCCGCCCTGTTGCAATATTGGGCGAGGGAAGGCCTGGAGCGGCTCGGGCTTGACATGGTGTATTTGAAACCGGTGTAAATTGAAATGAATTTTCTGAACAATCTGAATCTCAAACGTCCCTCCTGGGGCAACATTGCATTCTGGGTCCTTGCGGTTGCCGTGGCAA
>DATKAU010000043.1:0-12572 GCA_035514655.1 Anaerolineales bacterium | reverse complement strand
TCATCCGTTCCCCCGCCTGCCGACGCACCAGATCTGCTCAAGGATCGCCCTCTGAAAAATGGTGCGGCGACAGTCTACGTGTGCGAAGGATTCGTTTGCAAAAATCCAGTCACTTCCGTCACAGAGTTAAAGGAGTTGTTGTAAAATTACGGATGTAAAATTACGGCATGGACTCCATTCTCACTGAAAACTTGGAGAAGGTTCATGAAGCGCTTAAACTGCACTCGCTGATGGTGTTGGAATACCGCCAGTCCAAAACAGAAACTTCGATTACCGGCAGATGGCGCGTCATCGGCTCGCCGAAGCATCACGAGGAATTCGTTGATTTGAAGGTCAGGGATAAGGATGTAAAGGAGTTGGATTACTAGCCCCTGGTCGTTTCCCCAAAACAAAAGGCTCTCGTGATGAGAGCCTTTTTCGTTACTTCGGTTCGCTGTTGTCTTGCGAATCAGCTGCCTGATTTTCTTCCTCTTTATCGCCGCTCAATCCCTCGCGAAACGACTTAATGCCCCTGCCGAGTTCGCTGGCTATCCTGCCGATGCGGCCCGGGCCGAAGAGCAGTATGACAATCACGAGAATGATGATCCATTCAGCGCCACGTGGTAGTCCAAACATTCGACACTCCTTTGTTCGATATCTTCCTTATCCTACCACAGTCGGGATTAATCCGGCATTATAGTTCGCGCCTGTACAGCAAACCTTCGATGAAGCGGATGATGCGGCGCACCAGCGAACGCACGCGCCCAAGCCTGCGATCCTGCTCGGGACGCACAAGTCTCTTGCTCGGGATGGGACCCGTCCATTCTGCGGCGAGGGCGCCCCAGGTAAGCCCCGCACCAAAACCCACCATCACGAACTTGTCGCCATTTTTGATCTGACCTTTATCAATTGCCTCCACCATCGCAATCGGGATGGAAGCCGTGGATGTGTTGCCGTACCGCTCCAGATTGACGATGAATCGATCCATCGGCAGTTTGAGTCCGCGGGCTGCAGCTTCGATAATGCGGATGTTAGCCTGGTGAGGAATCACCCAGCGGATCTCATCCAGATTGAGTCCCGCGGCATCGAGCACCTCCTGCGTGGCAGAGGCCATGACGCGCGTGGCAAAACGGAAGACCTCCTTGCCGTCCATTTGGATGTAATGCTTGCCTTCGTGGATGGTTGATTCGCTGGCAGGGTAACGACTCCCACCGCCCTGCAGGGTCAACAAATCGCCGCCTGAACCGTCAGAGTGCATCACTGCGGAGAGCACTCCCCCGGGCTTTTCGCTTGCCTGCAAAACAAAAGCCCCGGCGCCATCGCCGAACAGGATGCAGGTGTTCCGGTCCTTCCAGTTGACAAACCGTGAGAGGGTCTCAGTGCCTATAATCAGTGCACTCTTGATCGATCCGCTGCGGATCGCCTGTGCACCCATGTTCAGGGCATAGATGAAACCCGAGCATGCCGCGAGCAAATCGAACGCACCCGCTTTCGTCGCGCCGAGTTGATCTTGAATCAAACAAGCGGTCGCCGGAAAAATATATTCCGGTGTGGAGGTGGAACAGATGATTAGGTCGATGTCCGTCGGGCGCACGTTGGCGACCCTGAGCGCCTTGATCGAAGCTTTAACCGCCAATGTTGACGGGAAGTCTGTGTCCTTGGCAACATGGCGTTCCCGAATACCCGTCCGTTCGCGGATCCATTGATCGTTCGTATCCACAAATTTGGCGAGATCGTCATTCGTCATGATCGGTTCCGGCACCGCCATCCCCCATCCGGTGATATGTGCGTTTGGCATCCCTGCTCCTACACTCTCATTCGAATTCCGACGCGTCAGGTACAGCCGCCGGGAATCGTTTGTTTATCCACTAAACCGGCTGAAGACCAGCGTGGCATTGTGCCCGCCAAACCCAAACGAATTGGACATGACATGTTGTGGTGATACCTTGCGTGGTTGGTTGGGCACGTAATCCAGGTCGCATTGCGGATCGGGAGTCTGGTAATTGATCGTCGGCGGGAGGATCTTCTCACGGATCGCCATGATGCTGAACACTGCCTCCACCGCGCCTGAGGCGCCAAGCAGGTGCCCGGTCATCGATTTGGTCGAAGAGATCGGGATCGAATACGCCTGCTCGCCGAAGACGGTCTTGATTGCGGCAGTCTCGCTTTTGTCGTTCAACGGAGTCGAGGTACCATGCGCATTGATGTATCCCACATCGCCGGTTCCGATCCCGGCATCCTCCAGCGCCAGTTTCATCGACATTGCCGCGCCCGCGCCATTTTCTGCCGGAGCGGAAATGTGATGTGCGTCGTCTGTCGTGCCATACCCTGAAAGTTCGCAGAGGATATTCGCGCCGCGCGCCTGCGCATGTTCGAGCGATTCTAGAATTAGAACACCGGCGCCCTCACCCATTAGAAAGCCGTCGCGGTCCCTGTCGAAGGGGCGCGAGGCGCGTTGAGGATCTTCGTTGCGCGTGGATAGCGCGCCCATTACATTCATGCCTGCCATCGTCAGCGGGATGAGCGCCGCTTCCGACGCGCCTGCCACCATTACGTCCGCCGCGCTGCGCCGGATCATCTCCATTGCTTCGCCGATCGAATTATTACCGGATGCACACGCCGTCGCCAGCGACATATTAGGTCCTCGCGCACCGATGCGGATGGCAAGCGTGCCCGCCGCGCTGTCCGAAATCATCATCGGGATCAAAAAAGGGCTGACGCGGTCGGCGCCGCGTTCGCGCATTACCTGAGCCTGCTCCAAGATCGTGCCGATACCGCCAATGCCCGTGCCGATCAAAACCCCAACCCGATCGCGATTCGACTCGTCGATCCTGAACTTCGCGTGTTCCAGCGCTTCCTGTGTGACCGCGGTGGCAAACTGCGTAAAACGATCCATCTTGCGCGCTTCACGCACGCCGAACAACGCCGTACCATCGAATCCCTTCACTTCCGCGGCAAAACGCGTCTTGTGACCCTCTGCATCAAAATGCGTGATCATGCCCGCACCTGACTTCCCCTCCAGCAAGGCAGACCACGTCTCACCAACACTATTTCCCACAGGACTAATGCACCCCATGCCTGTGACAACAACCCTTTTGCTCATGCAATTTCTCCTTACGAATGAATAACGGGCATCCCAAGCCCATCCCCGGCTGCTTGGGGTTATAACACGCCCTCGCTTAAATCGACGCGCCGACCCGCAGGCTTTGCAGGGTCTTCCACGCCTGTTGCAGGTGAAGGCGATCGTGATCGCCGACAAAACTCATGATTTCCAGAAAATCAGTCGGGCCGAAGATCGCGTGGCGGGCTTTTCGTTCCCAGATGGTTTCGGGAAGCGTCTTCATTCTGTTGAGGATTTCAATACGCGCCTCAGCAAAACCTTCCAGCGCCGCATGCCCATCCTCGCTTAGATAATCCCGTTCGCTTGCCCACACCCCGCTGTCGGGCCGTGGGATAAAGGCATCGGGCTTCTCGATCAGCAAGTCCAGCTGCAAGGCGTGCACTTCGCGTTCTGTATCGCGCAGATGACATGCGATCTCATTCATCGACCAATCCCCGGGCGCCGGTTCGCGACTCCACTGATCGACGGTCAACGAGGCGGATATGCTGTCCATCACCGCGGGCGTGGATGCCATAATTCCCAATATTCCATCGCGCGACTTGAACGATGGTTCGAACGCAGACAAATCGACAGACTCGATCCACGCGCGGAGGTCAGCCAACGTACCGTGTGCCGCGTCTTTACCGGGATCTGAAGCGGATCCTGTTTCGACATGAAAGGTCTTCAGCCCAAGCCGCTGCGCCGGAACGATATCACGGTTCAGATCGTGCCCCACCATCAATACCGGACCATCCTCCCAACCCAGCCTCCCGAGAAACTCGGCAAAATACGCCGGGTGTGACTTGGTGAAATGAAAATCATCGGCAGATGAGACCAGCGCAAACTGATCCGGGTCAAACCCCGCCCAACGGAGGCGTTCCTCTGTGGCTTCGCGATAAAAAAGCGGATCCGTGGCAACCGCCACGTGATGCCCTGCAGTCACCGCCCACTCGACAAAATGAATCGCCTCCGGAATTTGTTTAGTGAGGCCCGCCATTCCCGGGAAGACACGTTTGAGAAAATCATCGAACGCCTCATCCAGAGCCTCAATTCGGATTCCCAGTATCGCTGAAAACTCATCCTCAAATACAGTCTTCAGAGTACGCCGTGGATCTTCATTGGCATTCATCGCGTTCATCCCGGCAACCAGCGAGCGGATAACCCGCCCGCCTGAACAAAACTTTTGAAGATGCTGCGATAAAGCCTGGAAGTACGCGGGGACGAAAGACTCCAGATTTGTATCCAGTAATGTATCATCAAGATCGAGCAGTAATGTAAGTGTCATGAGCAGACCTTGGGATTTTCCCCGAATTGAAACTCAGGATTTGACTTCAAACGTGAACGGCAGGGTATGACATTCGCCGCAGCCGATCTGCGGCTCGGAGACCCTTTTCTTCGATTTTTCACAAAATGCGGTCACCTGTACCCGCTTCATGAACGCAGCAGAAAACGGGCGGGTTACCCTGGCGTTTAATTTCATGAATTCGCAGGCGTTCGCCTGCGCAATCCCCGGCACCGGGCAGAATTTGCATAGATCGCGTGTCCATTCCTGCTGCGAGGCAGCCAGCAGGCGGCACTCCTCCGCGTTCCTGCCGCGGAAGTAATCGCCGTAAAAATAAGGGCATTCCCTGCCAAAGGGTGTTTTCATGGTTAAAGTATAGATTAAAAACCTAAATTACCGATGAGCGAGCCGGCTGAATCATTACCCCGGGATTTCAGTTTATGCGATTGCAAAAATTGCAGGAATTGCTCAAACGCGCGTAACGTATTCACCCGTCTCGGTATTGATGCGGATCACGTCCCCAACCTTCACAAACTGCGGGCATTGTACTTCGAGGCCGGTCTCAGTTTTGACCTTCTTGGTCACGCCAGTGGCAGTATCACCACGGATGGCGGTTTCAGCCTCCACCACCTTAAGATCGACGGACGAGGGAAATTCCACGTCTAGCGGGGCGCCGTTGTAGAACGTTAACTTCACTTCCATGCCTTCCGTGAGATAGAGAGCCTTCTCGCCCAGCGTTTCGGCTTTGATGGCAGGCTGTTCGAAGGTGACATTATCCATGAAGTGGTAGAACTCGCCGTCGTTGTACAGGTAACCGACATTATGGAAGTCGAGGCTTACATCCTGCACTGACAGCCCCGAGTTGAAGGTGCGCTCGATGTTGGCGCCGGTTTGCAGGTTGCGAGCCTTGATGCGGATGTTGGCATTGCCGCGCCCGGTTTTGTTGTGGCTGTAATCCAGCACCTTGAAGAGGCTGCCGTCGAGTTCGAAGGTAACACCCTTGCGCAATTCGTTTACGTCGATCATGCGTGCACTTTCCTTGTGTGAGATGAAAATGAAGCGGCGGGATTATACTATAGGAGGTGCAGGGTCGGCAATTAATGCGTCTTCTCTGAATCCGGATCGTCGCGAAGAAGCTGGACCGCATGCGGCAGTACAGGCAATATCGCCTCCAGGTTTTCCACTGCACCTTTAGGGCTGCCGGGCAGGTTGATGATCAATGTTTTTTTGCGGATGCCTGTCACAATTCGCGACAGCATGGCATGTGGCGTAATCTTGAGGCTGGCGGCGCGCATCGCTTCGGCAAGACCGGGTGCCTCACGATCGATCACTAAACGTGTGGCTTCAGGCGTGACATCGCGCGGCGCAAAGCCGCTCCCGCCAGTTGTTAAAATGACGTCGAGAGTGCCATCATCTGACCACTCAATTAACGTCGCACGGATCTGAGATTCGTTGTCGGGCAGGATCGCCTGCTTGATCACCGACCAGCCCCCGGCTTGAACGAGACGCGCCAGCGCAGGACCTGATTCATCCTCCCGTTCGCCGCGCGCCGATCGATCCGAGAGGGTCAAGATCCCAAACCGGATCGTCATCCCGGGGTATCTTTCAACAGCGAAAGCAAATCATCGGGCATGAATGGCTTGAGGATGAAATAATCCGCGCCGTGCCGCATGCACTGCTCTCTCATATCCATGCCTGAAGTCATGATGATCTTCAGAGAGGCAAATTCCGGTATTATTCGGATGGAATCCAAAATCGCAATGCCGCTTTGACTGCCGAGATGCACATCCATGAAGAGAAAACCGGGTTTCACGCGCAAAAGCTCTGAGGTTATATCTGCATTCATATCCAGTGTGGAAACTTCAAACCCCTCCATTTTCAGGAGAGTGTGAAGCAATTGCACCATGGTATGATCATCTTCGGCGACGAGTACTTTTGTTGGCATTCTTTGCTGGCTTTCTGTCCGCACGATCCTTCTTCTGCGATTGCTTGTGATTCGACTCCAGCGCCGAGGCGAGTACATCATCAACCGTCTCGACGAAGATGAATTTCATAGACTGCTTGATCTCGTCCGGCACATCCTCGATATCCTGTTTGTTCCGTTTCGGAAGGATGACCGTCTTCATTCCGTTGCGATGCGCGGCAAGCACCTTCTCCTTGACGCCGCCAATTGGCAGAACCTGACCGCGCAGGGTGATCTCACCGGTCATGCCCATATGTGGCTTGACCTTTCTGCCCGAAACCAGCGAAACCAGTGCGGTCGCCATGGTAACCCCTGCTGATGGACCATCCTTTGGCTGTGCACCGGAAGGGATGTGAAGGTGGATGTCGGACCGATCGAAAAATTCATCCGTAAGCCCAAGATGTTTCGCGCGTGACCGGACGAACGACAGCGCCGCACGCGCCGATTCGTTCATTACGTTTCCGATGGAGCCGGTGATCTGAAAGCCTTTGCTGCCGGGCATGCTGGTGGCTTCCACAAACAACACATCGCCTCCATAAGGCGTCCATGCCAGACCAGGCACAACACCAGGGATGGAAGTGCGCAGGTTCAACTCCTCTGTTGCCATGAATATGGGATGATCGAGATAGTCTTCGACGCGGTCCGGGATGATCCTCACCTTTTTTAGCTTGCCTTCGGCGATGCGCGTTGCAATTTTGCGGCAGACTGCCCCGATCTTGCGCTCCAAATTCCGCACGCCGGCTTCACGCGTGTATTCGCGGACGATCTTCTGTAAAGCCTCATTTGTAAACACCACCTCGTTTTCCCGCAGGCTGTTTTCGCGGATCTGGCGCGGGATGAGATAGCCTTTGGCAATGGCAATCTTCTCCTTTTCGGTATAGCCTGAGAGCGAAATGATCTCCATGCGATCGAGCAGCGGACCAGGGATGGTTTCCAGCGTGTTTGCAGTGGTGATAAAGAATACCTGTGAGAGATCGTATGCCACTTCAAGATAATTGTCGCGGAATTCACTGTTCTGTTCGGGGTCGAGTACTTCGAGCAGCGCCGAGGCGGGGTCGCCGTGGAAATCGAACGTAAGTTTATCGATCTCGTCGAGCATGAAAACGGGATTACGCGATTCGATTCGGCGCAATGATTGGAGGATCCGTCCTGGCATCGATCCAATATACGTACGGCGATGGCCGCGGATCTCAGCCTCATCGCGCACACCGCCCAGGGAGGCGCGTACGAATTTCCGGCCCATCGCGCGTGCAATGGACTGCCCGAGCGAGGTCTTGCCTACGCCCGGAGGTCCGACAAAACACAAAATGACTCCCTCCCGCTCGCGGCGAATCTTATCCTCGGAGGGTTTCTTCACCTCATCCCTACGTTCGACGCGCAGTTTGCGAATCGCGAGGAATTCAAGGATCCGCTCCTTCACATCCTCCAGGCCGTAATGATCCTTATCCAGAATTTCGCGGGCATGAGGGATTTCGAGCTTATCCTCGGTCGATTTCGACCACGGGATGGACACAAGCCAATCCAGATATGTGCGAATGACCCCATACTCCGCGGCGGCCGTCGGCAGGCGGGTGAGGCGCTCCAACTCCCGGTTAGCCTGCTTGCCCGCTTCCTCGGGCATCTTCGCCTCTTCGATCTTTTTGCGAAACTCCTCGACCTCAGCCGCCTGCTCGTCATTCTCGCCCAGTTCCTTCTGGATCGCCTTCATCTGCTCGCGCAGGAAATATTCGCGCTGAACCTTTTCGATCTCGCCGCGCGCTTCGTTTTGAATCTTCTGGCCAAGTGTCAATACCTCCGCTTCACGCACGAGCAAACCGATCAATTTCTTGAGTTTTTCAGCCACTGAATCGATATCAAGGATCTGCTGGGCATCCTTCAAGTCCATGCGCTGAAAGTTGGCAATCGTGTACGCAGTTTGCAGGGGGTCCTCAACCGAGGTAATCGACCCGGCAAGCTCCTCTGGAAACGACGGGATCATTTGCGTAATCTGCTGGAATTGATCGCGGGCATTGCGCGCCAGCGCGTCGATCTCCAGCCCTGCTTCCGTATTTTCAGGAGCGAGTTCAATCCGTGCCTTCAAATACGGTTCCTCTTCCACAAACTCGCCAAGGCGAAACCGTTCCATACCCTGCACCAGCAGCCGGATTGTCCCATCCGGGGCGCGTAACAGACGATGGACAGTGGCAATCGTCCCGACGCGGTAGAGATCGTTGGGTCCCGGCGTTTCAAGTTCCGGGTTGAGCGCGGCGACCAATCCCACGAGTTTGTCACCCGCGACTACATCATCCACCAATTTAATCGAGCGTGGCTGACCCACCGTCAGCGGGACCGCGGTCGTTGGATACACCACAACGCCCCGAAGCGGAAGGATCGGGAGAAACTCCGGAAATTTTCCGGAGATCGATGCGTGAGTCGCATCGGAATCGGATGGCGCGTCCTTTTTTGGCGACCGATTGAACAGATTGGGCATGATCATTGAGAGCAATTCATCTTCCGTTTCCCCAATCCACTGATAGAGATCGTTGAGGCTGGCTTGCCAGCGCGAAGCAGGCATCGATTTAACTTTCCACCCTGATATCTTTTGGAGTTGCCTTACGGAGGGTGACCATCAGGAAACCATCTTTATACTCCGCCACTGAGGATTCGATATCGATCGGCACAGGGATCTCAACCGTGATATCGAATCTGCCGAAGCCGATCTCCATCTGATGATAGGCGCATCGCTCACTCGAACCGGGGCGCACGCCGGAAATTGTCAACACTCCGTTCTCCATTGCGACTTCAAAATCCTCCTCGCGCATTCCGGCGATTTCGATTCGGACGACGAAATTCTCCCCGGTTTCATACACATCTGTTGGCGGACACCATACACCGGATCGGACGTGCCAGTTGACAGTCTGCAGGATCTCCCGGCGGGATTCAAATATTACAGGAAACGACTTGCGGATAATTGTTGGCATACGAAACACTCCTTGGTTTTATTCTCGCAGTCTAACGGTCAATCTGGCGCCCCCGGCGGGAATCGAACCCACAACCAACAGCTTAGAAGGCTGCTGCTCTGTCCGTTGAGCTACGGGGGCCAAACGCACGCACGTGCTTTCATAATTGTATTACGGCATAGCAAAGAAGGCAAATGCGTCCCCCTGGGAAAATACATCAGGAAACGAACGGTCTCAGCCCCTTGTACACACGCGAGCCGGCCAGGGTGCGCAGGATGGTTTCAGGCTGGCGATTCAGACGTCCGCCAAGATCCTGTGACGACATGGGGATGTTGCCGTTTGTCAAGAACAAGCGAAACACGGCTTCCACCAATGCGGTCTGTTCAGTGAGAAAATCGGGTTGTTTTACGCAGTGTGTCATCAACGCGTTTTGAATGCCTTCGACGGGTTTCACCTCCGCCGTGTTCGGGTCGACCCAGTCGATGGTCTCGCCTTCCTCCACATTCGCGAATGCCTCCTGATGCTCCATGCACAGCAACGACCGCAGATAGACATGCCAATCGCGTTCGTTTTTCTTCCACCAGTCGAAATCAATGTGGAATGGTGTATTGACGGTAGGTTTGATAAGGCTGCGACGCTTCCCTTCCATCTGTCACTCCGCCTCGCCCAGCCGGTAATGGAGGTCGCCCACGTGGACGAACTGTGGTTTTTCAACCAGTAACGCCAGCAACGGTGCCGGGGGTGCGCGCCGGATGATGTTGACTGCGGAATACAATTCCTGCGCATGGACGTGGCCCTGCGGCGTTAATTTTGACATTTCGCGAATCAGATCCTCCACAAGTTTTTCGAAGGGACGCTTCCTATCCAGCGTCCAGAGCCTATCGACCGACTCGAACGACGGAATGGCAAACGCCATGCGGTCATTGAACTCCGCTGAAACGGACTGCTTCAACAAGGCAAACACCACACCGCCGTCTGCGCCGACAATGACGGTTCGCATCCAATCCTTCGTGGCACGATACGTACGCGCCTCGATGATCACCTCGCCAGGGTTCTCCCCGCGGCGGATGCGAACGAGGCTCCCCGGGATCAAATCGTTCGCCTTATACCACTCACGGAGGCCATAGACATACCCATGTTCTCGCACAACCCAGGCGGGTATTCGTTCGCGTGTCCTCCCGTCCACCAGCGTAAACCGGACGCGCGGCGATTCATACGCAGTCGGAAAAAACGATCGCACACGCGAAGAAACTGGCAAGGTCCCTGCGCGGAGGTGGGGATAAATCAGGGGGATCGTCACTTCCTTGACGTTCGTATCGGGTTTTGGCTCCACCTCGCTGAGTTCGTCATCCAGCTGGGATTCGAGCCCGAGCATTTGCGCATCTAATACGGCACGATCGTAATCGATGCGGTCATACTGCAGGAAGAGCGGCACTTTCCGCACTTCCTCAGGCTCAAGACGCTTCAAACACCACAATACCTCACCCGCCGGTCCGACCTCATCAAACCGTCCGTCTTCCTGTAATGCCAGATTAAGAGAAAACTCGGCAAGTTTCGAATTAACTCCATCCGGGAACGCCACATCCTTCAGCAAGGCGGATGTGGGAAGCGGTTCGCCTCCGGACATGTCCAATACTGCTTCTGCCAGATTGAGATTCCCCACACTGACATCAACGAGCAGCGAACGCGGGAACCATCTGCCCGCGATGCGAATCAACTGATCATCCGCCTGCAATACCGCAACAAGTTTCTTCTCGATCTCATTCCCGTGTTCGTTCAGAATGGCATCTGCATCGAAGCCAGCCGTCTCTGCAATCACCGGTTTATCGTTCAGGGCGTGACGCGCAAGGCTGGAGGCGAACATCCGCTGCGATCCATCCTCCAGGTCAACGGTCATCACGGTGAACGCGCCTATTTCAGGGTTGACTCCTTCGCGCAATAAAACGACCCTGCCGCGCTTCCAGGCAAGCGAGGGGAAAACCAAATCCTCGCCGACCGGATGCGAATCCTTCGGGAAATACGGCTTCCCCTTTGCGTCCTGCTTTTCCTGCGCAGCAGCCTGCTCGGCACGGTTGCGTTCGTGAATCAATACACGCACCAACTCACGGGCTGTGAGAGGCGTCTCATGTTCGAACAAGTAGTTATGGAGATAATCGATGTCTGATTGAACGATCTGGACGTCTTCCCAGGTATCCAGAAAAGTGACGGGAATACTTGCCATTACCATGCCTTGATGTATTGTATGTTTTTAAATGCACCACCTATTATACCGTAACAAACAGTTGTACAAGTGGAGGATGTATAATCCGGCGCATGAGTCTTTCACTGGCTGGCGCCTTGCGCACCGACACCGCGAGCACCATCGCTTTTACCGGATCAGGAGGGAAAACCACTGCGATTTTCCAACTGGCGCGGGAGTTGAAAACGCCTGTGATTGTCGCGGCGACATCCCATATGGGCGTATGGCAGCTGGAGAAGGCTGATCGGCATATCGTCGCCGGCAAACTCAAAGATATACCAGAGCTAAATCACGACCTTCCGCAAGTCACTCTGATAACAGGCGCTATCGAAGACGACAGGACAAAGCCCATCTCCAGCGAAGTGCTCGAAGAGGTTCATGAATTTTGCAGAAGCCACTCCCTTCCCTTGCTCATCGAAGCGGACGGCTCGCGCCAAAAGCCTCTCAAAGCCTGGGCGGATCACGAACCTCCGATCCCTGACTTCGTGGACATGGTGGTACAGATGATCGGATTGAACGGCATTGGCAAGCCATTGACAGAAGAATTTGTTCACCGGGCTGAATTGTTTGCAGAAAAGTCCCTGTTAAATATCGGGGACGAGATTACATCAGAAGCGTTGGTTCGATTCCTGCTTCATCCCAACAACCCCTGGGATCGAATTCCAGCCCGTGCAAGACGCGTCATCCTTCTGAATCAGGCGGATGTGCCCACGCTTCAATCCGTTGCGCGCGGAATGGCACACAAATTGTTTTCAAGATTTCACTCCGTGATCATCGCGAGCCTGGCGCAGAATACGGTTTTCGCGGTACACGAGCCTGTTGCGGGAATGATCCTCGCCGCGGGCGAATCAGTGCGATTTGGGAAGCCGAAGCAGTTATTGGACTGGCATGGCGAACCCTTTGTGAGGACGGTTGCCAGGAAGGCGATTGAAGCCGGGCTGACGCCAGTCATGGTGGTGACGGGGGCATACGCAGCGAGCATCGAACCCGCTGTGACCAGCCTCGATGTGCAAATCGTGAGGAACGATGATTGGAGGGAAGGGCAGGCAGGTTCGATCAAGGCCGGCTTG
>DATKAU010000042.1:0-8125 GCA_035514655.1 Anaerolineales bacterium | reverse complement strand
CATGCGGATGTTCGAGAAGCAACAGAGTCGGCGGGCGTTTGCCCTCTGCAATCTCCGTCGCGTATTGGTCTTGCAACTTCCATGCGGATTCGTATTCGATTAAACCGAGGTCTTCAACGACAAAATTCATTTTTTCCAAATTAGAGGGGCACGCGGGTCCGTCCTTACAGGAACAACCTTCGATACAGATCCGATTCCAGCAGCCCGTTCGGGTCGCAGCGTTTTTTCAATTTATTGAATTTCGAGACGGCTTCAGCTCCCAAAAACCTGCGTGTGCTTTCAGCGGAAGTCTCGCTGTTCTTGGCGAAATAGAACCGTCCGCCTGCATCGAGTACGATTCGATCAAACTCCTGCAGCATCGCGCTCAACCGGGCACGGTTGCGATCCGTCACCTTGAAATCCATCGCCAGCGAAAAGCCGTCCACGGCGTGAGTAAATAAAAATTTATCAGGCCGGTGGCGTTTGGTCACGCCGAGGTAGGATGGCAGTCCACGCCGATGTGAGAGTTGGATCATCACACGCCACGCATCTTCGGCTGTTTCCTTCGGCAGGAACGACTGGTATTGGATCAACCCGCCGCGCCCGAATGAACGTTCCCAATCAGGCACGTAATCGAGCAGAAAGTGAAACGCGGCATGCGACTGCCGAAAGGTGTGATGCCGCAGCGCGGAAACATATTTCGCCGTGTTCACCCCCCACACTCCCAGGTTGTTCATGAACGGGCTCATGAAATAATGCAGAAACGATTTCGGCATCACACCGAACAGGCGATCCGGCAGGTGCTGGAACTTCAACTGGATCGTTTCCGCCGCATTCGAGTCCTCCCCTTCCTCGAGACTCCGCGCGGCGTGGATCTGCCCGCGCCCGAGTCGTTTCCCTATGGCGGTTGTGTCGAGCCAGCCGACAATGTAATCATACTCCGGCGCGTGTTCGACCAGGTCGCCCAACTGCCGGCGAAGATCGGACGCGTGCCACGCATCCACCGAGATCAACCCCGAATGGATGCGCTTCATCTTCAACGTGATCGACGTGAAGACCCCGAGCATCCCCAGTCCGCTGATCAGCGCGTAAAACAGATCCGCGTTTTTCTTCGGCGTGCAGGTCACCAGCGCGCCGGTCGGCAGCATCGCTGTAAACTCGGTCACGTGCTCGCCGATTGGGCCAGCCTGAAAATTATTCTTGCCGTGGATGTTTGCGCCCAGGCACCCACCTAATGTGGTCTTCATGGTGCCCGAGACGACAGGGGGCCACCAGCCATCCGGCTCGACTTTCTGCCATAACTGTTCGAGCGTGACGCCGGACTCGCATCGCACCACACCCGAGGCTGGGTCCCATGCAAGGATCTGATTCATCCCGCGCATGTCGAGCACAACTCCGCCGCCGTTTAACGACGCATCGTTATAACTGATGCCGGTGCCGCGTGCGGTGACTTTCAGCCCTAGTTTCTTCGCGAACTGAAAGGCTTCTGAAAGATCGCCAGTCGATCTGACGGGAATGTGATAGCAGGATGTTTGGAGAGAGTGCCCGAAGTTTTCAAGGCGTTTATATTGTGTGCTGAGATTGAGTGTCATGGTCGGCAACAAGATGACAGTCTCTTTAAAAGAGACTGTCATCTTCCTAGAACGATAACCTTCTGAAAATAAACGACGGCGTATGTTGGATCGCCAGCATGATCCACCTCCAGATGGAGGCGGTGTAGATCACCTGTTTGCGTTTCTTCATCGCCCTTACGATGACATCCGCCGCCCTGCCCGGGTCGATCGAAAACGGGGTTGGACCCATGGCGGCTTTGAGCATCTCCGTTTTGAGGAATCCCGGTTTGACTGTGAGCACGTTCACGCCATGCCGCGTGAGGCGGTTACGAAGCGCCTCGAGATACGTTGTCAGCCCCGCCTTCGATACGTTGTTTCCCGGGTTGCCCACACGCCCGCGATCCCCTGCCACCGAGGAGATGCCGACGATCTGCCCCGCCCTGGCAGATTGAAACATCTCGGCAATCGGATGCAGCCACGCCATCGCGCCGAGCAAATTGACTTCGATCATGGTGCGGTCGTTCTCGAAGTTGTATTTATCCATGCCGCCGGGAGGCAGATTGACCGCCGCAACAAACACCACCAGGTCCAGCCCGCCGAGGTCAGCAACGATTTTCCTGAGCAGAGCGGGCACCTTATCATATTCAGAAACATCATGGATGTAGGCACGCGCCGCCTGATCGTTTGCATTGAGTTCACGGCAAATGGCATCCAATTTTTCCTTGCGTCGTGCAATCAGGGCGAGCGAATACCCCTCGCGCACAAGCAGCCGCGCCAGTTCGGCGCCGAGTCCGTCAGAGGCGCCGATGACGATGCCGCGTCGGCGTGGAGTCAGCGGGGTGGCAGGGACAAACCTGCCCTGAGTTTGATCGAAGGGTTTGGGTGAGTCTGATCCGATGATTTCCGGCACGTTTACCTCCAAAAAAGAATGCGCTCCATTGTAGCATAATGAAGGAAAACGAGCCTGCAACGGGCGTGTAACACAGACTTGTTCAGAGATTGATATAATCACGGCATCGGTGCGGCACGAACAGGACAGAGGAGCAAACACCTATTGTCGTGAAACGTGATTAAATCCCGAGCCGGTATGATAAGAATGGGCGATGAGAGACTAAGAATCCTGGAAAAAGCCTATCAGGTGCTTGAGAAGCAGGGGGAATCACCGATAGCGCGCGAATACCTGCTAAAGCTGCTGGACATCCTTGCAACGTCGCTGGAGAATTACTCCCCAGGGGGCGAAGGAAATGCGGAGGAGTTGGCGCGGCAGCTGATCGACCAACACAGCCTGCTGTTGATGCTGAAACAGCAGACCGATGAACTTGACGCGCTCAAAAAACTAAGCATCAATCTCACCTCGAGCCTCGACCTGCCGGACGTGCTGGATGCCGTGGTGACCGAGGCAATGAGGCTGGTGAACAACACACGTGATGTCAACATCTTCCTTTATAAGAATCATAAACTCTCTTTCGGAGCGGCGCTTGACGCCGACGGCACACGCAACAAGCTCTGGTCAAAGCCGCGCTCGAACGGGCTCACGTACTCGGTGGCGCGGAGCGGGCAGACCATCCTGGTCGAGAATGTACGCGAGCATCCCTTATTCCAGAATATTACAGAAATTTGGTTAGGTTCAATCATCGGCATGCCGCTTAAAGTGGGCGACATCGTGGTCGGTGTAATGAATTTGTCGCGTTCCAAACCGGGACCGTTCTCCCCTGCTGAACTGCGCCTGTTGGGCCTGCTCGCCGATCAAGCGGCTGTCGCGATTTCGAATGCCAGTCTGCACCAGTTGATCAGCCGGCAGGCTTACTCCGACACATTGACGGGCCTGCCCAACCGCCGCGCGCTTGACGAACGGCTCGAAGAGGAGGTCATGGCAGCCCGCAGAAGCAATTATTCCTTTGCTGTCATCATGATGGACCTCGATGGATTCAAGGATGTCAATGACACGTACGGTCATTCCACCGGAGACGACTTGTTGAGTCAGGTCTTCAACCAGATGGCGCGCGGTGTGCGCAACACAGATTTTCTGGCGCGCTACGGCGGTGATGAACTGACGCTGATCCTCAGTCAATCGGACCTGTCATCTGCCCAGATTGTCTCGGAAAAAATCATTGAGGGCATGAAACAGATCAAATACAAACTCCCCGACGGCAAGCGGCTGAATATGAGTATCTCGGGTGGCATCGCGTTATACCCCATCCATGGACGCACCGGACCGGATCTATTGCGTGCAGCAGACGCGGCATTGTATCAGGCAAAGAAATACAGCCGCGGCACATTCCAGGTGGCTCGCGGCGTTACCGCCCCGCTTTCAAGACACCACATTGGAGGCGAATAAGCCTCCCTTTTGTTTTATGGGGGTTATAATCGCCGCATCTTATTCATCGGGAGAATTATTATGCCGCCCAAAGTCAAAATCATCCTCAACCCCATGGCAGACATGGGCAACGCTTGGCGCGTGGCGCGCGATCTGCGTTCGATCACGGTTCAACACAGCGGTGTGAGTTGGAGCGGCACGGTCTATCCGGGTCACGCCATCGAACTGGCAAAACAGGCAGGCGAGGAGGGCTGTGACCGCATCATTGCCATGGGCGGCGACGGCACGGTTCACGAAATCGTCAATGGCATTATGCAGGTGGCTGAAAACAAACGCCCCATCCTCGGTGTTGTGCCCGTCGGGTCGGGCAATGATTTTGCGCACAGCATCGGCGCAACGAAACAATCGGATATGGCGCTGCGGCGCGCGTTGGACGGCGAGCCGTCAACGGTGGATCTCGGCGTGATGACCGACGGGGACGGCAGGAAGGAATATTTCGACAACACAATCGGCATCGGCTTTGGAGCGACCGTGACGATCCGCTCCCACCGGCTTCCGTTCCTGCGCGGTTTCCTGATGTACCTCACCGCCGTCATGCAGACCATCATTATCGATCACAACCCGATCAAAATGCAAATCGAAACGGATGAAGAGAAGTGGGAGCAAAAGGTAATCTATCTTGTGCTGTGCAACGGTCCACGTGAAGGCGGCGGCTTTCTTATCGCACCCGAGGCAAAAATCGACGATGGCATCCTGCACTACGCGATGATTACCGATGTGAGCCGCCCAATGATGTTCCGCATCGTGCCCGAGGTGATGAAAGGCACGCACGGCCGCTTCAAACAAGTCAAGATGGGTACGTGCAAAAAATTCAACCTCACTGCAGATCGTCCGCTATACGTTCATGCCGACGGGGAGATTTTTTCCGGTCCGGGCAGCGACGTGCGCGAGGTCAGTTTCGAAATTCTTCCGAATGCCCTGAAGGTTGTGCGCGGATCATAAAGCAGGAAGTACACACGTGGACGGGTACACAGGTAAAATATGGAAATCTGTGTACCTGTTTTCTTGTCAGCCTGAATACATATATCATGCCCGACCTCAATCACTCCCTCCTCAAACAGGATCTCGGACACCTCCGCATCATCGCTGAACTTTGGGGGATCGAACTGGAATCCAAAGATGTCGATCCCGCGCGAGAGGAACTGTCCGCTTCGCTCCTCGACGCCGATCTGCTTGCCGAATTAATGGACTCGCTCTCCCCCCTGGCGGACTCTGCCATCACCGAACTCGTCAACGCGGGCGGACGCATCGCGTGGGCAACGTTTGCACGCAAATACGGAGACATCCGCGAAATGGGTGCGGGAAGACGCGACCGTGAACGCCCGCATCTGAAACCGTCGTCCACAGCCGAGATTCTGTTTTACCGCGGCTTGCTGGCACGCGCCTTTTTCGAATCAGACAAGGGCTCGCAGGAATTTGCATATATCCCTGATGATTTGTTGTTATTAATGGAAAGTGTAGGGGCGAGTCAAAGTGCCCCGGAGGGGTATGACTCGCCCCTACAAAATACGGAAACGATCGGTCGCCCTGCCTCCCCCGGCGAAAAAGGCAATGAATTTCCTGCGAACAACAACATCCTGGACGAAGCCACCACCCTGCTCGCCGCATTGCGGATGGGAAGAGCAGACTTTCCAACCGAAGCGAAATTGAAGGCGTTGCTGGAATCTGCCAAACTGATTAAGAAGGACACAATCCAGACCGATGCCGTCAAATCCTTCCTCGAAGCACCTCGTGCAGACGCGTTGAAGATGCTCCACGATGCCTGGCTCGAAAGCGCGGCATTCAACGAACTCAAACTCATGCCGGGTATCGTCTGCGAAGGTGAATGGACGAACCAGCCGCTGGAAACGCGCGAATTCCTCCTGAACCTGCTCGAAGCCATCCCCGAGGGCAAATGGTGGAGCCTCAACGCCTTCGTCCGCGATATTAAACAGAAATACGCCGATTTTCAAAGACCCGCCGGTGACTATGACTCGTGGTTCATCAAACGCGAATCCGATGGGCAATTCCTGCGCGGATTCGCATATTGGGATCACGTGGACGGAGCGCTGATCAAATTCTTCATCACCGGTATCCTGTACTGGCTGGGGCAGGTGGATCTATCTGTGGCAGAGGGAGCGACGGAACCAACGGCATTTCGAATTACTTCTTTCGAGAGTGCGTTCGATGAAAAGGAAAAGATATCCGTTTCATCGAACGGGAAGATCATCATGGAACGAAAAGCCCCGCGTGTCGTCCGGTATCAGGTGGCAAGATTTTGCGAGTGGGACGAATCTGTTGGTCGAGTAGTGGCGCGCTTTCCGCCGCGTATCGAGACCAAACGCGATGAATTTAAATATCAGATCACCGCGCAGTCGCTGAAACACGCCAGGGAGCAGGGATTGAAAGCTGAGCAGCTGCTGTCATTATTGGTCAGGCACACAGACGGCAAAGTCCCGCCGCCGTTGGTGCAGGCGCTTAAACGCTGGGAGGTCAACGGGACGGAAGCGCGGGTGGAGACACAAGTCGTTTTAAGAGTCACCAAGCCTGAGGTGTTGGAAGAGATGCGAAAGTCGAGAGCGGGGAAATTCTTGGGAGAGATATTGAGCCCGACGACGGTGATCGTCAAAAGCGGAGCCATCCAACAGGTGATGGACGCACTGGCAGAGATCGGTCTGTTTGCCGAAATAGTAAAGGATTAGCCGTCCAGTGCGGCGAGCACGGCTTTGTTCAAGTCGAGCGATTTGCTCCGGCAGTTGTTTTGCGCTCATGGGATGGTCAGATTATACGTGCGGGCAGGGTGTGGAAAATTCCTAAATCATGACGACCTGCGTAGGGTTTTGTGACAGGGTAATTCTGTAAAATCGTTATAATCAAAATCATCACATGTCATTGCGAGGAGGGTCGAAGTCCGACGTGGCAATCTCCTCATTAAACAGGAGATTGCTTCGCTCTGGCGCCGCTTCGTCTTCGACTTCGTCCTCCGCTCAGCGCGTAGCGCCACTCCTCGCAACGACATAATCAAAGGGAGTCCCCATGTCTAAACTTGACTGGCTCACGCAGGAAATTGACGGCTTGAAGGAACAGGGCTTGTACAACCGCATCCGCACGATCGGGTCGGCGCAGGGCGCACGCATCATCGTCGACGGAAAGGATGTGCTCAACTTCTGCTCGAACAATTATCTCGGGCTGGCAAACCACCCAAAACTCATCGAAGCCGCGAAAGAGTCGACGAAGAAATACGGCGTCGGTCCCGCAGCGGTGCGCTCGATCGCCGGGACGACCGATCTGCACGTCCAACTCGAACAGCGGCTTGCCAAGTTCAAAGGCGCAGAGGACGTAATCACCTTCCAATCGGGTTTCACTGCGAATCTCGGAGCCATCTCAGCACTTGTAAGTAAGGAAGATGTGATTTTTTCAGATCGACTGAACCACGCCTCCATCATTGACGGATCCCGGCTCTCCGGCGCGAAGATCGTTCCATACGAACACAACGACGCGGGTGCACTGGAGGACGCGATTAAGGAGCACGCCTCCAACTTCCGCCGCGCCTTGATCATCACCGACGGCGTGTTCAGCATGGACGGCGACATCGCCCCCCTCCCCGCCCTGTATGAAGTGGCAGAGAAATACGACATCCTCTTCATGGTTGACGACGCGCATGGGGAAGGCGTATTGGGCAAGGGCGGGCGCGGCATCGTGGATCACTTCGGCTTGCATGGAAAAATCGACATCGAAGTCGGTACAATGTCGAAAGCGTTTGGCGTTGTGGGCGGGATGGTCGCAGGGAACAAGACCATCATCGAATGGCTGAGGCAACGCGGACGGCCGTTCCTGTTTTCCTCCGCGGTCACCGCGCCCGACGCGGCGGCATGCCTCGCGGCAGTGGACCTGCTTGAATCATCCACTGAATTGGTGGATAAACTCTGGGACAACGCCAAATATTTCAAAGCCGAGATGAAAAAACTCGGCTTCGATACCGGGGTCAGTGAAACGCCGATCACGCCTGTGATGCTCGGAGAAGCACCGCTCGCCCAGCAATTCAGCCGCGAACTCTTCGAGGAAGGTGTCTTTGCCATGGCGATCGGCTTTCCCACCGTGGCGAAGGGCAGGGCGCGCATCCGCGTCATGATCTCTGCTTCGCACGACCGCGATGATCTCGGTCAGGGGTTGGAAGCATTCGCGAAGGTTGGGAAAAAATTAGGTGTGATCTCGTAACGAATTGGAAAAAACATAA
>DATKAU010000041.1:0-3237 GCA_035514655.1 Anaerolineales bacterium | reverse complement strand
ATGTCATGCCGAGAGGGCGTGCACCAGATCGCGGCAGGCACGGTTGAAAGGCGTCTCGATGCCATGCGCTTCACCTCTCGCTACTACAGCGCCGCAGATCGCATCAATCTCCGTCGGAGCGCCGCGAAGCACATCCTGCAGCATCGATGATTGATTTGCGGCTGTCCTGTGCGCCACATCCTCGGCTGCGGCGACCGGGTCCTCAAACGGCAGGTGAATCTTTTCGGCGTGAGCCACCACTGCAACTTCACGCGCCAGCCTGCCCATCATCTCGCGGGCAGATGGGCGGTTCAACAGTTCACCGTTGGGGATTTTCAGCAAAGCTGTGAGCGGATTGATCGCGGCGTTGATCACCAGCTTGCCCCAAATCAATGACAGCGCGTCCCTTACCACATGCACGTTGAACCCGGCAGACAACAATGCCGCCTCGATCGGATCCTTCGACACGCTCAGGACGCCGCCGAGAGCCTGATCCCGCTGTAGTGAGATGACTCCCTCTCCGCCGGCGCGCGCCACGCCCGGATGGAGCAGTGTGGCTCCGGTGGTGGTGACGCCGAGGGCAACGCGATCCGGACCCAGGCTGAGAGCGAGCGTTTCGCGGTTGCCGAGTCCGTTTTGGATCGTGACGGCAAGCCCGTCGCCGACAAGGCATTCCTTCAATTGGCGCGCGGCGCGTTCCGTCTGCCACGCCTTGACAAGCACCAGCGCATATCTGGCTCCCGCACACTCGCGCGGATCGTCCGTCGCGCGGACTTCGAATCGTTGCTCATTCCCGTCCGCGTCAACCAGCCGCGCGCCATCCTTTTGCAGGGAGGCGATCCCCTCCCGCCATGTGCCGAGCACTGTGACGCGGTGGCGCGCCCCTGCGAGCCGCGCGGCAAAGAGCGTGCCAAGCGCGCCTGTGCCGACGATGAGGATGTCCGTCATATGTATTCTGCAGAGGCGGAGTTTTCCATCCCTGCAATTTGGTTTAAATTTCCTTTAATAAGCTTTCCCACTCCCGGTCATCCATTTCAACGGTATGCTCAGGCGCGGGGAAGCGTTTGGTCTCCACATCCTCGATGAAATCGGCGAATGCCTTTTGCATCTCGCCGTGGAAGTTGGCGTATTTCTTGACGAACTTCGGCGTGAAACGGTCGAACAGACCGAGCAGGTCGTGCGTGACCAGCACCTGCCCGTCGCAGCTCACGCCCGCGCCGATGCCAATGGTTGGGATCGAAATCTTTTTCGAGATCAATTCCGCGAGCCGCGCAGGGACTGATTCGAGCACGATGCTGAAACAACCTGCTTCTTCGAGGACTTGCGCGTCCTCGAAGAGCCGTTTTGCGGCAATGGCCGTCTTGCCCTGTGCTCGAAATCCTCCGAGTTGGTTCACCGATTGCGGCGTGAGCCCGAGATGCCCCATGACAGGGATACCCGCGCCTGTGATCGAACGGATCGCGTCTGCGCGCTCGCGCCCGCCCTCAAGCTTGACCGCATCCATGCCGCCCAGCTGCAGGAACCTGCCTGCGTTCCGCGTGGCTTCCTCGACGGAGACCTGGTATGACATGAACGGCATATCGCCGACGAGCATGGCGGACTTCGCGCCGCGGGCGACAGCGCGGCAGTGGTGGAGCATCTCGTCCATCGTGACCGGGAGCGTGTTCTCGTAGCCCAACACGACCATCCCGAGCGAATCGCCGACGAGGATGGAATCGACGCCTGATTTATCCATCGCCATGGCAGTGGGGTAATCGTAGGCGGTGAGCATGGTGATGATCTCGCCGCGTTCCTTCTTCTGACGGAAGGCAAGCGTGGTGACTTTTTTGCGCGGGGGCGCGCTGGTGGAAACAGGTGCAGGTGTGGACATGGTATCCTCCGATAAGTGGTAGGAGCCGTTTGGTGCGGTCGTCCCCTGATCGCCGCGGTTGACAGACTCTGGAATTTGTACCGTCGCGTTCACGCAGGGCGGATACACGCGGTGGCGATATTATTCCATAAAATTACATTTTCGCCTATAATAAAAATATCAACATTTCATTATGGCGCGTAGGCGCGGGGTTATCCCGCCCAAATTGCCAGGTTCTTACTATTATCGGGCGAGAGGACCTCGCCCCTACAATACACGAGGAGAATTACGATGAAACGAATGTTTGGCTTTTTGATCGGGATCTTGGTGGGGAGTCTGGTCGGTTCGACGATCGCGCTGTTGATGGCGCCTGAATCGGGTGAGGAACTGCGCGGCATGATCCGCCTCCGCGGCGAGAACTTTTTCAACGATGTGCGCCACGCGGCGGACGAACGCCGGATCGAACTGCGGCACAGACTGGAGGAAATGCGTACGCCGAGGGAGACTTGATTGAAGTAGATAAACGCAAAATCAAGGTTATTGGCTATTTCGTTACTTCAGTGTAAAACTTCTCCGTTTTATCCATATTTTGTTTATATTCCGCCCGCGCGGAGATGATTTCCCGATTCAAACCTGCGGCTGAAACCCGCAGGTTTTTGTTTTCGATTGCGATCACAATTGTATTGGCGATAGATTGAGGGTCAGTTGCATCGAACAGTAACCCGTTTTCGTTCGGCGTGATCCACTCACGGATGGATTCGAGATCACCAGCGACGGGGAAGCAGCCACATGCCATGCCTTCGAGCAGTGTGTTCGGCGTGCCATCGTGGATGGACGGTGAGACCAATATTTGAGCGCGGCGATACACTTCGGCGATTTGTTCATGGGGTATCAAATCAAGTAATTCGACCGAATCTCTAATCTCTAATTCTCTAATCCACTGAATCGCCTGCGGTTCTCCCACCATCGATGTGCAAATGAATTTTGCATCCGGGTGTTTGGCCAGCACAAGCGGGATCGCCTTGAAAAAAGTATCGTTGCGGACGTAGGGACGAAATCCGCGCGGGTTGAGGATGACCGGGTCTTCGACAGGATTTGGAGGCGGATAAAAAATATTAGTGCGAATACCGCCATTGCCCGGCGCGACAAGCGTTGGCTTTGAGGGGTCAAAGCCCCATTCTTTTGCAAGCCGGATGTCGCGGTTACAGTCCGCGTGGATCGCGTCTGCCACCTGCATTGTCCAGCGCGTATAATGCCGCATTAGTGGGGAGGAGGGAGCGTGGAGTGTAAAGTCGTTGCCCCAAATGGAGATAATCACTCGCGCTGAGCGGAGTGACCTTGAGCTTGGCGAAAGGGAACGCAGTCGAAGCGCGCTTGCTGCGATCATTCCTTCGTAGGGAATCCGCATT
>DATKAU010000040.1:0-4224 GCA_035514655.1 Anaerolineales bacterium | reverse complement strand
CGGCGGACGCCATCCCGATGCTTGAGGAGGGGCTGAGGATTCTTGGAGAGGTGCCCAACGTGGCATCCGAGCTCAATACGAACGCACAGCTTGCGCTTGCCCACCATCACCTTGGTCATCGCGATGCGGCGCTGGAAGTTGCAGGCAGGGTCCTGGCTCTGGCGGACCGGGTCTCCTGTACCGTTTATTCGCTCGATATCGGATTTTCCGCCGTCGCCCAGGTTTACTTCGACCTGTGGGAACAAGCGCTTCGCACTCCGGACGGGACGATTGATCAGGCTGCGATGAAAGCAGGCGCCAAGCGGGCGGTCAAATTGTTACGGCGGTTTGCAGGCACCTTCCCGATCGGCAAACCCTATGCCTTGTATTTTCAGGGATGGTATGACTCGCTTACAATGAAACCGTTGCAGGCTCTGACTGCCTGGCGCCGCGGACTCGAGGCGGCGAGGAAATACAACCTGCTGTATGAGGAGGGCTTACTTCGGTTGCGGCTTGGAACCGCCGAAGCGCATGAGGAACATCCAGCCCGCGCTGTGGAAATTTTCACCGTCATGGGCGCCGCCCGCGAATTGCAGCAGGCAGAGGAATTACTGCAAGGAAGGAAATAAGCGCGGCAATCAAACGTGCCGATCCTGAAGAGGCGGATATCCTGACGGAAACATCATTTCAATATCAATTACATCCATCATGAGCACATTGAGATCCAATCATACGTACCAGCGGTACGTTCTGAAATATTACAACCGGTTCGCCAACCTGTACGATTTGGGCGAATTCACCCGCCACAGCACGCGCGACAAAGCCGTGGACCTGAGCGGGTGGCGCGAAGGCGAGCGCGTGCTGGATATGTGCACCGGAACCGGCGGGCTGGGGCTGCGCTTTGCCTCGCGCGGCGCGGAAGTGGTGGGCGTGGATCTGGCGCGCGGCATGTTGAAACGCGCTTCGTCCAAAGCCAACGGCTCGCGGTCGCATTGGCTTGAAATGGATGCGACCCGCCTGGGGTTTCCCGATGCCTCCTTTGATGTTTCGGTGCTGTCTCTTGCCCTGCATCACATGCCTGAGTCTGTGCAGGTCAACGTGCTGGGCGAACTACGCCGTGTGACGCGCCGCCGTGTGGTGCTGATCGAGCCGGATGTGCCGGTGAAACCTAACTTAATACCCGCCTGGGTGTTTGTGGCGAACATCATCGACGAATCGGAATACATGGGTGAATGGGTCCGCCAGGATTTTGAAGCCACCTGCCGGAAAGCCGGTCTGCAGGTCGAGTTGATTGAGTCTTCCACCTTTTGGCTTCACCGGATCATTCTTTGCGATCCGAGCTCATCCAATAGACCTCTTGCATAAGAGAGTCTGGTTCAGCCACAGAGCCCACTGAGACCCTTGAGAAAAACTCATTTTCTCTGCCGTCTCGCATGATTTGCTTGGCAAATCACGTGCCGTCGTTGTTCGCGGCACGAACGGTGTGTTCTCTGCCTGCACTCTGCCGAAGGCGCGCAGGCACACGTGTGGCGAAGCGACTTTTGCAAGAGGTTAAGACATTCCCAGCCATAATTGATACAACCCGAAACAAAACAAGGCAAGCGCCGAGATGCCGATCAGCGTGCGGTTAAGTGCTGGTCCGAACCGCTGCATGACGCCGAAGACAACGATGATCGAGATCAAGCTCGATATGAACGCTGCATAAAATCCCAGCAGAAAAGAAATACCCAGCGAAGGCGACTCGCGCCAGCCTGCCAAAAGGATCGGTCCGGTGATTAGGCTCCAGAAAAGGTATGGTCCCGGACTGAGCAGATTTACCAGTGAGGCGTTTAGCAGGCTCTTTTGACTCCCTGATTCATTTAGCGGGATGTCTGACTCGAAATCCTTCCACGCCTTGAAGGCCCCGAAGGCAAGATACAAAATGAAAATTCCGCTGACAATGTGGAGGAATTGTTCGAACCACGCCGGAATGCGGCTCAACACAAACAGGCATATCGCAATCACAGGCGCGTCGCTCACAAGCGGCGCGAACGCGGCAATAAGAGTCCGCCTCCAGCCGCGGGCGAGAGCTTGCGAGATCAGGTAGGTTTGAAAGGGTCCCGGCTGAACCGCGGCGGCGAAGCCGAGGCCGAAGCCCTGGACGAGGTACAGCCACATTACGATTGCCCGACCACTTCGTAATGTACGACTGTCGGTTCGAACTCGAGCAGAAAATCCCTGTCTTCAGGATAGTACTTGGCGGTTTCTACATTCTCCCCCGCGAAGGCTTTGATCGACTCCAGATCCTTCCAGAAGGTGAGCGTGATGAAGTGGGTGATATCGCCCTCCCTCCGTTCCAGGATGTGGACGCTGAGGTTGCCCTCCACAGACTGATAATCGGGGATGGCGCGTGCAATCGTGAACTCACGGTATGCTTTTGCCTTCGAGGTCGGTACCCTGCCGTGCCACATCCGCACGATCATGATTTATTCTCCTTCGAATACGAACTTTGTGGGATCTTTTGTAAAGTTCGACCACGCAATACATTGACGCGGCGTGAATACGTAGAGCCCACCCTTGTCCCACGAATCCGGTTTAGGTGAGTACCCCATCTCTCTGTATTTCCTGCGGTAGGCTTTTGAGAGTTTCATTCCCAATTCAGGCGAGGGCCTGCCCGCGGGCTCAGACGTTCCATCGAGGATGATTGCCTGTTCCCCGTTTTCGAGATGGAGTGAGACGTGCGGATTCTTTACGATGTTTTGTGCATGGCGTGTTTCGGGGCTGCCGTCGTAATAGAATGTATACTCGATGAACACACCCCAGCGCGGCACGGCGTGAGGTCTGCCGTCGGCGCGGACGGAACACAGCCAGTAGTGGCGGGATTCGGCCAATTGCGCGGCGACCCAGTCCCACGTCAGGAAAGAGGCGGGTTTGTCCACGTAGCCAGGTGGAAATGTCGGGCGGATGATTTTTGGCAGATTCATTGATTATTTCTCCTATGGCACGATCACCGTGCGCACATCGCTTGTAAAGTTTTCCAAATCATCGAGCCGTTGATTGATTTTATCTGCCTCCAATGGAATCACCTGCGAGACCACACGCGATGTATCGAGGATATTCCGCCGTGCCATGTCTACGAGCAGATACAGTTCATCCAGATGGTGGTCGTTTGAACCGATGATCTCAGCCTCCTTACCCAGCACCTGCCTGTAAGTATTAACCGAGATCGGCTGCTGGTTCATGCCCACCATCACGGCGCGCCCGAGATACCCCAGGCTGTCGATCGCCTGTTCCATCGTCCTGCTCAGGCCGATCATCTCAATGGCGATATTTACACCGCGCCCGTTCGTGAGTTTGCGGATCTCCTCCACTGCGTCTGCCCGGCTGGCGTCGATCGGGATGGCATTGTATTCCGAAGCCAGCTCGAGTTTGTCGCGTTTGACGTCCACCGCGTAGACTTCGACCGCGCCCATCGCCCGCGCCAATTGGATGGCGGACAAGCCGAGTCCTCCCACGCCGAAAATTGCCACTGTTTCCCCAGCCTTGATCCTGCTCTTACGCAGCGCGTGCAACGCCGTCGCGGACGCACACATCAACGTCGCACCCTGCTCGAACGGAATCTCTTCGGGGAGGGGGATCGCATTCCGGGCAGGGACGGCGATGTACTCAGCATAGCCGCCGTCCACATGATGACCGAGCATCTTCACCGAATCGCAGAACTGTTCGTCCCCGGTACTGCAATAATAACAATCACGGCAGGTGATATTGTAGTGCAGGCAAACTCGATCCCCAACGTGTATGCCTGTCACCTGTGATCCGATTTTTTCAACAATACCCGCCACCTCATGCCCCAGCGTGATCGGCAGCATGCCCATCGTTGACCTGCCCGCGCGGTAATGCGCGTCGGAATGACAGATCCCCGCCGCGCGTATGCGCACGAGCACATCTTTCTCGCCGATGTTTGGCTTGGGGATATCCTGTTCTTCCAGCGGTTTGCCTGCTTCAACCATGCGGACGGATTTCATTGATTTCTCCCGAAACAATTTTCCTCGCTGAGCGGAGCGACGTATGTTAGTAGAGGGGCGCAGTCGAAGCGCGAGTGCCGGAAAGACAGAACTTTCATAGTATCTGCACTTCGACTTCACTCGGACGGTGGAACTGTCCTCGTTCCGCTCAGCGCGGAGAACGCACCCAATTTGAAATTACGCGAATATCCTCAGGCGTGGTGCGGCAGCAGCCTCCGATCAGGCGCGCGCCTGCCGCATA
>DATKAU010000039.1:0-6419 GCA_035514655.1 Anaerolineales bacterium | reverse complement strand
TAACACGCTGAACGTGGCTCCCACGCCCGGTTCGGTATCCACCCAGATGCGTCCTTTTTGCGCCTCAGTGAGTGTCTTCGCGATTGAAAGTCCCACGCCGGTGTCGCCCACGCCCTGGATCAAAACATTATCCGCCCGGTATAAACGCGTGAACACGCGCGGCAGATCCTCAGGCGGGATGCCTCCGCCTGAATCCTTCACCTGAATCAGGACGTATTCGATCCCCTCCTCCGATCGTGCCTGGACGCGTAAATGCACGTTTCCCTCCAATGGCGATGATGCCCCCGCGTTTTGCAATAGGTGGATCAAAATCTGCTGGAGGGCTTCGCGGTCGGCATAGATGGGCGCCATGTTCTTCGGCAGGTCGAGGTGCATCGAAATGTTCTTCTCCCGTACCTGACTGCTCGTATACGACATGGCATTGTCGATGATCAGGTTGAGGTCCACAGGTTCGGGTTTAAGATCGTTGAGCCCGGTCTCGAGTGTGGTGACCTGGATCAGATCCTCGATCAGGTTCCGGATGCGCTCGGTGGAGGCTTTGATCCGCTCGACAAATTTGCGCTGGAGTGCACCGAGGATTCCCACCGATTCGCCCAACAGCAGATCGGTGTATCCCACAATCGACGACATTGGCTGGCGCAATTCCTGCGAGATCGATGCGACAACCTCCGCCTGTTCGGTTGTCCGCGCGGATGCGGTCCCCTTTTCGAGTTCCACAACGCGCATATTTGCCTGCGCCAGTTGGTTTTGCAGGTGCGCGATCTCCTCCAGGGTGAGGCGCAGATCGCCCTCCACCTGATTCGACGGAGCCCCGCCTTTCATCGCGCGCAGGTCTTCATTTTCCTTTTTGAGGCGTTCGATGGCTTTCTGGGTTTCCGCCTGCATGGTGGTGAGGGCGGCGAGGTTCTCGGCTTGTGCGAGTCCCTCCTGCGCGTCGGCGCGCACAACTTCCATTTGTTTTTTAAGATCGGAGTTCATGCGGTCGAGTTCGGCGATGCGCATCTGCGCCACTTCCAGCGCCTGCTTTGTCTGCTCACCTTTTTGTTCAAGTGAGGTCATCTTCTGTCCGCGCTGGATGATTGGGACGAGGGCAACGGCGATGTTTGTGAGGAACGCCTGATCCTCTGCGCTCCACAAGCGGTTCGAATATGGCGAGAGCAACAACACGCCGCCCAGCGAATCCTTTTCGGGTGTGACGATGGGAACGCTTAGGATGTGACCCGGGCTTGCCAGGCCAAGTAGATCGCTTAGCCCTTTAATGTCGGCCGATGTACTGCTTGACGGCAATCGCAATGGGCGCCCGCGCTGCAGGGCGTTGGTGAGCATCGGGATCATGCTCTTATTAAGGCTCCCGCCTTCGAGCGCCTCTTCACGGATCAGATCATAGCCGCTGGCGATCTGGATCTGGTTTTTATTATCCGTGAGGTAAATCAGGAAACACAAGTCTGCGAGCATGGTCTGCGCGATGGCGCGTGTGATCGCCTGGCTCAATTTGTCCGCGCTGGATTCGCCTGCCAGCCCGAGCAGCGCGTGAAAGGTCTTTGGGTCGGTACTGTAGCGCCGGCGTTCATCCACGGGCGCGTGCTGTTTGATCGTGGTGGGACCCGTGACCGGCGCAGGGAAACGTTGCGGCAGGGTCATCAGGATCGGGAACGCCGCCATGTACGTCATGCGCACCGCGCCGGGAAAGTTCCCATCGAACCTGCCGAGCATCATATGAAGGAGGTGCCCTGCGAATGCAAGCAGGAATACCGCAAGCCCGTACCCCCATCCGTTCGGGCGGCGGACGGCGAGTAAAAACAAGCCGAACACTGCAACACCGATACCCGCCAGTTGCCAGATGCCATCATAAATTGTGGTGTTAAAGGAAGAGAGACTGCCCTCCTGCGCGTACGCCGCGAGGGTGAGGGCAAGACCTGCAATCAGAAGCACACTGAGCAAGCCTGTCGCTGCGTCGGCGGCACGGCTGGGTTCGGGGAAACACCACAGCCAGATCATCCAGACGAGCGAGAACAGGGTAAGCGCGCGGTCCAGCGGCGGGAGCACGAGCGAAAGGTTGATCATGCCCTGGTTCCCGGCGCCGCTTAAAATGAAAAGGGCTACCTGCGCGATCAGGAGCAAGCCAAGCCCAAACATCGTCCGGCGTGCCTGCGGGAATTCGCTCGACCGCCAGTGCACAAACGCCGCCTGCAACGCGCCAGCGAGCGAAAACACTAGGATCAAGTGATACAGCAGGCTTCCCGCGGGTTCGGTGAGAACGTTGAAAATTTGATTCAGGGAGGCGACCATCGCACCGTGATTATATTCCACTTGGGGAAATCTGTCCCCGAGGGTTGGTTACAAGACCGTTATTTCGCGTGGTTTGTTCCAAAATACGACCGTATTCACAGGCTATAATTTTATCCATGCAAAGAAACTGGCTCCAGGTTGCGGGTATCGTGCTCCTCCTTTTGCTGGGTGTGTGCGCGCCGATCCTCTATTCGGGATATTCTGAATTGAGGCAGGCGCAGATCGCGGGTTCCCCTCTCGAGGTTGCCGAACATTACAAAGCCGCCGCGCGGCGAATCCCGTGGCGCGCGGATCTGTATGAACTTGCAGGTCACGCCTATTACCACGCGAAGGATTACCCACTGGCAGATGAGATGTATCAGATCGCAGAGGATCGAAACGCGCTTTCACCCGAAGGGTGGGTGGCATGGGGGGATGTCAACTACCTCCATGGGGATCCTGTACGCGCGGCGGAAATTTGGGAATCTGCTTTTGGGCGCGGAGACATTTCCACTTCGCTTTATTCGCGGCTTGCAAAGATAAATCAGGAACGGGAGGATTATTCCCTCGCCGCCCAGTTTTTACAAAAATATGTGTCTGTTCATTCGGACGATGCCTCCGCTCGATACCGTCTTGGACTCCTGTTGACCCTGTCTGATCCTCAAGCTGCGATCACGGAGTTGATCGCCGCCTCGCAACTGGACCCGCAGTTTGATCCCGCCGCCCGGACTCTTCGCACCGCCCTGAACCTTGCCCTGTTGACAGAGTCGCGTTCCGATGGTTTCGTAATCACGGGCCGCGGACTGGGATTGGTGGAGGAGTGGGAACTTGCGCGCGCCGCGTTCCAGTCTGCAGTGGATGCGGACGGGGAAAATGCCGAGGCGTGGGCCTGGCTCGGTGAAGCGGACCAACAAACGGGAGGCGACGGAGGCGAAGAACTCGATCGCGCACTGCAATTGAATCCAAATTCATCCACGGTGCGGGGCTTGCGCGGGCTATACTTCCAACGTGTATCGAATCACCGTCAGGCGCTGATCGAATTTCAGACTGCCGCCTCGCTCGAACCGGAGAATCCCGCCCGCTTTGTCACGTTGGGTGACGCGTTTGCCAACGTGGGAGACTTGATCCGCGCGTTGGAGGCATTTCAATACGCGACGACTCTGGCTCCCGAGGACCCAGCATACTGGCATGCGCTGGCGAAATTCTGCGGGCAAAACGGAGTGAACATCGCCGATGTCGGCATCCCTGCCGCGCAGCGCGCACTTGTCATCGATACGAACGATCCCGCTTCGGAGGATCTGCTGGGCTGGCTGTGGCTGATCAATGGCAGTCACCCCGATGCAGAGCGGCACCTGCTCCGCGCCCTGGAATTGGATCCGCAGTACGCGGCGGCACATTTGCATCTGGGGATGTTGTACTTGCAAACCGGTGACCGCGATCGGGCATTGAATCACCTGTCCGCCGCACGCGATCTTGGTGATGCAGACGCGTCCGTATTGTTGGAGCAGTATTTTCCGTAATACAGGTGTCCTTGCGAGAGAGTGGCTCAACGCGCTGAGCGGAGGACGAGCGTAGCGAGGTCCGAAGACGAAGCGGCGCCACGACCGAAGCAATCTCCATTCAGTGATGGAGAAGTTCCGCTCCGGCAGGGATGCTTGCGCTGACGATGCACATGATAAAATCAGCGCGTGAAAAAATTATTCCTCTTTTCGTTCCTCCTCTGCCTGATTGCCGCCTGTGCTCCCGCGTCATCCTCGGGGACTGCTCCGCCTCCCTCCGGCACCGTGTTGTTTCAGGATGAGTTCGAGCAAAACACCACAGGCTGGGACCGCCTGGTGAACGAGGTAGGCATCATGGACTATGACAGCGGCGGCTATCGGATGCTAATCCGCCAGCCATCGTTCAACTTCTGGTCCACGCCTGAAAAGGACTTCGACGATGTGCGGGTGGAAGTGGACGTGACCAGGCTCAACGGACCCGATGAGAATCGGGCAGGGTTGATGTGCCGCTATCAAAACGGAAATTATTATTTCTTCGTTATCTCGAACGATGGCTATTATGCGATCGGGAAGTTTATCAACGGTCAGAGCCTCCTGCTTGGGCAGAGCACAATGCAGGCGTCGCCGGATGTTCAACCGGGCGCGATGAATCACCTGCGTGCTGAGTGCATCGGCGACTCGCTGACGTTTTACATTAACTTCAACCTGATCGCCGGCGCGCAGGATGTCGATCTGGCAAACGGCGATGTGGGTTTGATTGCCGGTTCGTTTTCAGAACCCGGCGTGGACGTGTTGTTCGATCATTTCGTGGTGATGCAACCGTAAACGCTCGCTGCGCCGTCCTCGGCGCAAGCCGACGCCGGGGACGGCGTCGGGAGCTTCATATCATGAAAATCTATCTCGACACCATCGGATGCAGGCTCAACCAGAGCGAAATCGAAACCATGGCGCGGCAGTTCCGTGCCGCGGGGCACGATATTGTCGCGTCTGCCGGGATGGCAGATATGGCTGTCGTCAACACCTGCGCGGTGACGAACGATGCCGCCTCCGTTTCGCGGAGCAAGATCCGCCAGATCGCGCGTGCAGGTGTGGATCAAATCGTCGCCACCGGCTGCTGGACCACGCTCCAGCCGGATCGCGCGCTTGAACTGCCCAACGTCACACGGGTGATCCCGAATGACCGAAAAGATCATCTCGTCCCCGATGTGCTGGACCTTCAGCCTGAAACGTTTGATCTTGAACCTATTACGCGTATCCCGCTCCCCGGCTTGCACCGGCGTACCCGCGCCTTCATCAAAGTGCAGGATGGCTGCAACAACCAGTGCACATTCTGTATCACCACAGTGGCACGCGGCGAAGCGCGAAGCATCACAATCCCCGACGTTATCGCCGACATTCAGTTTGCGCTGGATGGCGGGGTGAAGGAAATTGTTTTAACCGGCGTGCATCTCGGATCATGGGGGCATGAATTTGAGCGACACCTGACCGATCTCATCAAAGCAATCCTCCGCGATACGGACGCGCCGCGCTTGAGACTCTCCTCGCTTGAACCTTGGGATTTAGCACCTGAATTCTTCTCATTGTGGACGGATAACCGCCTCATGCCTCACCTGCACCTGCCTTTGCAATCCGGAGCGGAATCCACTCTCAAGCGGATGCGGCGCAACACCACACCGCAGTCGTTCCGCGAACTGATCGCCGCAGCGCGCGCGGTCATGCCCGATGTGGCGATCACAACTGACATTATCGCTGGCTTCCCTGGTGAGACAGAAGATGAATTCGGCAAGACTCTTGATTTCGTGCGTGAAATGAACTTTTCAGGCGGGCACGTTTTTACGTATTCGGCGCGTCCCGGTACGGGGGCGGCAAGGATGAAGGGGCAGATCAAGCTTGAGGTGAGAAAGAGGCGGAATCACATCCTGACGGAAACATTGGATGAAGCCGCGAAAACCTATCGCGAAAAATTCATCGGGAAGAGGGCATCCGTGCTATGGGAGTCGGTCTCGGCGATGGGCGACCAAGGCTGGCAAATGGAAGGCTGGACCGAAAATTATCTGCGCGTGCAAGCCTACGCGCCCGAACCGCGCTGGAATATCGTGGATGAAGTGAGGCTGAAGGATACAGCCGGCGAATTATTGCAGGGAGTAATTTTGAAAATGGGACAAGTGTCACTGTGAGATGCCGCCCCGCTGCTATACAATCAAGTCAACTTTGAAGCAGGAGATAAACCATGACGGCCCAACTCATCGATGGAAAAATGATCGCACAACAAGTCCGGGAGGAGATAGCCGCCAAGGTGGCGAAACGCCTCGAGACCGGGAGGAGCGTGCCCACACTCGCCACCGTGCTCGTGGGCGACCGCCCGGATTCGGCCACCTATGTATCCGCCAAACAGAAGGCATGCGCCGAACTCGGCATGGGTTCGATCAGTCACAAACTTCCCGCAGAGACTTCACAGGATGAACTCGAAAAACTCATCAAGAGCCTGAACGACGACAAGTCGGTACACGGTATCCTTGTCCAGCTTCCGCTGCCTTCGCTTTTGAACGAGGAGCGCGTCCTGCAATTAATCAGCATCGAAAAGGATGTGGATGGTTTCTCGCCGATCAATATCGGTCGATTGGCCCAAAAGGGACGCGAGCCGCTGTTCGT
>DATKAU010000038.1:0-3504 GCA_035514655.1 Anaerolineales bacterium | reverse complement strand
TTCGATCCAGATTCCGCCGCCGATGAAAATATCGAGAAAACCGAGCTCCGCGACCACGAGCAAGGTACCGCTGATTTCGAATGCCAGCAATACCCAGACCAGCGACATGACCTGCCTCAGGATGTGATTGAACAGGATCAGGCGGTCATCCGCCCCAAGCGCCCGCGCCGCTTCGACGAAGGTCTGCCGCTTGACCAGGCGCGTTTGCTCGCTGACCATGCGGGCTGTTTCAGCCCAGCCAGTCAAGCCAAGCCCAAAAATGAATGCAGGCAAGCCGTTATGGATGTCGACCGCGTAGATGCCGATCATCGCGACGATCAAAACCGGGATGGAGAGCAGGGAGGAAAGGATCGAATCCAGACGGCGCGCCCTGCGTCCCTCCGCCCAACCGATAATCAACCCCAGAATAATTCCAACCACAAGACGAAACGCGGCAACGGAGCCAACCATGATCATCGTCGGCCTGACCCCCCACAAAATCCGACTCAGCAAATCGCGTCCAAAACGATCTGTGCCGAGCGGGTAACCTGGGGTTTTGAATGCCGGATATGGCGGCGACCTTATTTCGCCATTTACGGTCAGCGTGTAATTCTCCTGCATGGGATTCTGCGGTGCAATGTCTGGACCAAGGATGGCGAGCAGAATCATAAAGCCCACGAGGCCGGCACCCACGAGAAGCGCCCAATTCTGGTATCGCAGCTTTTGAATTATCCTCATTGCGCTCCCCCCTGGGCATGGACATCCACGCTCAGACGCACGTCCACCATGCGCGCGATGAATATCGTCATGAAGTCAATCAGCAGGAAAATCAGCACGAGGACAGTCAATAATGCCGCCATGGTGGGCGGAGTCAGCACAACCGCGCCGGAAAAACCAGTTGCAGGCCTAAGCACGGACCCGACGAATCTTCCAAGGCCTGGCCAGTTGAACAGCCGCTCGATGATGATCAACTCGGCAATCATCAGCCGGGCTGAATATGCAATGGATTGCAGGATCGATGCCACCACGTTACGAAACGCAAATCGATTCTTCATCGCTGCAAAGGGAAGGCCCAGGCCGATCCCTGCCTTCACATATGGTTTTTGAAGTTCGTCCACAAGCGCCGTGCCGGTCACCTGCGCAATCTTTACGGTGGGTTGCACCATCAACACTAGAACAGGAAGTATGAGGTGCGCGTCCCAGCCGAAACCCCCAAACGGGATCACCAGACCGGGTCCATAAATTGTAAGGAGCAGGAAGATTGTGATCAACAGGATGGCAACATAAAATCCCGGGGACGCAAGCCCCATCGTCGCCAAAAGAGTAAGCCAGGAGGAGACTTTGAGGCTGTCACGTCTGACCGCCAGTCTGCCAAGCAGAATTCCGAGCAAGATGCTGATCGTCAACGCGAGACCCACAAGCGCAAGGCTGTTCAGGCTCACTCGCGCGATCGCTTCAAGAACAGGTTCGCCGTTGTAGGTCGTGCCAAAATCGGCCTCGGCAAAGCGAGAAAGATAACCGAAATACTCGGGGAAGATGGGCGGGATAACCACCTCCCCGGTGACGTAGGGATTTCTGCTCGCAACCACCGGCTCGAAGTAAAACGCAAAGGCGAAGCCGATGAAATTCGCCGCCAGCAGGATAATCGGGAATGTTGAGATGCGGCGTAATGCAAAACCGATCATTGATTTTCCTTATCCTTCATTGATAATCTTCCTGCAACTCCTTGATGCCGAGAAGTGCGATGAGTACCTCGGGTGGAATATCCGCGGCAGGTAGATCCGCCGTGTACAGCTGTTCATTCTCGGCGCGTTCACGCAGGTTCCTCCACAGAATGCCGCGCTCCTCATTTTGCACGACGAGATCGTTCAGCAGCTTTGCGTTGAGCAGGTATTCCCCCGTTGTGTAAAGGAAGGTCAACCGCTTCCATTTATCGGCATGGATGGGTTCCTTCAATTTTTCCAGAGCACCGAGCTGAATCTTGAAGTATTCCTCCCTGGCACGAGGATGATCCGCTTCATCCTTGAGCAGTTCGCCGCGGGTGGTGAGCTCATGCCCCTTCACCGGGGCACCGTATTCGATCAATCCGCCGCGCTCGCCGAAGGAGGCAGGCTGGTAAAAAGCCAGATAATCCACCGCGACAACCTTGGGCGCGGTGCGAAGCGGGATTCGGTACCAGCCGAGAAGCCGCGCAATTTCGAGATCGCGCGGGGTCGGGAGGAGACAGACGAGGATGAGTGAGGTTGGAGAAAGCGGCATCAGCACAATTATAAATGCAACGGGCGAGGAGTTCCTCGCCCGTCGATATCATTGCTTTGTGCCGCACTCGGCGCAGAATTTTGCGCCTGCCTCCAGTTTTACGCCGCAGTTTTTACAAAATTTTTCGGCGGCGAGAGGCTTGCCGCATTCCTGACAGAACTTTCCCCCGCCTGCCTTGGCGCCGCAGTGCGGACAGGTCGTCACAATGGTCTGTTTGAAACTGTCGGCGGTTACAAAATCCACCGTGTTGGCTTTTTCACGCGCGTCGGTGATGGCGGCTTGCACCTGAATGGACGACATTTCCTCCTGCATATCGGGTGCGCAGTCCTTGCACAGGGTACGCTGGGTGTTCCAGCAATCGCCGTCCACCCATTTGCCGCACCGTTTGCATTTGTGGAAGTGCGGCTTGGCATCTTCAACTGCCGCGGCAAAGGCGTTATCGTGCGCCTTTTCCCATCCCGCCGAACGGACGTTGCGCGCCGCGTTCGCCGCCCTCCCGAGCACGCCTCCGAAGAGATTGCTTGCCGCGTCGAGGGCGTTGGTCACCGTCCCGAGCGTGGATGCCTGGAATTCCGTCTGGTACCCGTTACCGCAACGGTCGCAATAGAACTCGAACTGAAAGCCTGCATCGGTGCTCAGGTCACGATAGTTGCGGGTGAATTGAATCAGCGCCATGGGTCAACCTCCGTGCATGGGATTAGGTCACATTGTAGCACTTATTAAAACACGGATATGACTGTAAAAGTTACATACCAGGAGGAACGGATCCACTCTTCAAACAGTATCGACGATCCCTTTCCGCAAAACTACATCAACCCAACTTCCTGGTTGAACTCCACAATCAGCTCATCGATCTCATCTGCCTGCTTCTGAACATCGGTCCAATAGGTTGGCTCATACCACTGGTGCTGGATTTCCTCATACGTGCGTCCCTGTTGTTCGACCCAGGTGTAGTATTTGAGATTATGCACGCGGCGGCGGTCGGTGTAGCGGAGTTCGAGCATGTTATCGGTGGACTGCCCGTGCAGGTAGCGGGCGAAATCCGCGGCGGCATCGCGCTCGGTGTATTGACCGAATTCCTGGTGCATCTCGTGCAGGCGCGAACGGTAGAGCTCCATCGAGTCGGTCAGGACGGTGATCATGATGTCGTTCTCGTCCATTTCGTAGTATTTGGCAGCCTTGATGCAGGAAAGGACATTGGAGATGCCGGAGAAACCGAGCAGATCGAGGTTGGAGATAAGGGATTCAGGAACGCCATTTTCAACG
>DATKAU010000037.1:0-16824 GCA_035514655.1 Anaerolineales bacterium | reverse complement strand
TCCTGCGCCGCATCATTGCGCACATTGTGCTTGTCTATAACATGAAATACGACCAGTTGTTGGCGAAAGCCGCGCACATGGCGGATGAAGAATACAAAACCAACAGGGTGGTCGAATAACTTCACAGGTTGTTCGCGGGGTAGCATGAGACCCTTTCATCCATTCCCGGAGATTTAATGAGACCACCCCTGCCTTTGTTTTTCATCCTTTGTTTTTTCGTATCTGCCTGCGCGACTACCACGCATACCGCCACGCCCGACATTGACAAGACACCAACCCCCGGTATCGAACTAATCCCCATCGAATTAGAATCGGGTTACGGTGTGCGCGGCACTTGGTTCGAGTTGTACTTTACGAATCCGGAGAGCCCGCTCTCGCCGCAAGGCACCGGCGGTGTGGATGATCCTCTTGTGCAAGCGATCAACGCGGCTCGCCTGAGCATCGACGTCGCCGCGTACAGCATCACATTGAACAGTTTTCGGAATGCGTTGTTGAACGCATACGACCGCGGCGTGACCGTACGTATTGTGATGGAATCTACGAACATGGATACGTCCGACGTAGAGCGATTATTGGGGGCAGGGATTCCCATCGTGGGCGATGAGCAAAATGGTTTGATGCATGACAAGTTTGTGGTAATCGATCGATCGGAAGTGTGGATAGGTTCGATGAATTTTACTGACTCGGGGACCTACGAGGATAACAACCATCTCGTCCGGATCCTTTCCCCGGAGATGGCGGAGAACTACACAAGGGAATTCGAGGAGATGTTTTTGGAAAATCGCTTCGGCGGGAATGCGCTTTCCGAAACGCCTCATCCCACGCTGACGATTGAGGGCACACGCGTGGATACTTTTTTCTCACCCGACGACGGCGTGGCGAACAAGATTGCGACGGTGTTGAGTGAGGCGGAGGAGAGCATTTACTTTCTTGCGTTTTCCTTCACCTCCAATGATTTGGGTGATATCGTCCGGGAAAAAGCGGAGGCGGGACTCACGGTACAGGGAGTGATGGACAATGAGCAGATCAGGTCCAATCAGGGGACGGAGTACGATCCGTTCAAGCAGGCAGATGTGGATGTGCGGATCGACGGCATCGACGGGCAGATGCATCACAAGCTATTCATCGTCGACGAGTCCATTGTGGTGATCGGCTCGTACAATTTCTCGCGCGCGGCGGAGGAGCGAAACGACGAAAACACCCTGATCATTTACAATGAGGCGATTGCGGAACAGTTCGTGATGGAGTTTCAACGCGTATGGAGTCTCGCACATGACTGACCCTTTGAAGCTGCTCGCAGTATTTCCTCACCCCGACGATGAGACCTTTGGTTTAGGATCCACGCTCGTGCGGTATTCCGCCGAGGGCGCTGGGACATTCCTCGTCTGCGCGACGCGCGGGGAGCGAGGCTGGTTCGATTCGGAGGGACCAGACCCGGGCTTCGAAGGGGTTGCACGGATCCGTGAAGCGGAATTACGTTGCGCGGCGGAGAATCTCGGCATCCGCGAAGTAAGTTTCCTCGATTACATCGATGGCGATGTGGATCAGGCGACCCCAGGTGAACTCATTGGGAAATTAGTCGCTCACATCCGCCGAATCAGACCGCAGGTGATCGTGACGTTTGGACCGGATGGGAATTACGGGCATCCCGATCATATTGCACTTTCACAGTTCACGTCCGCTGCATTGGTTTGCACAGCCGATGCAAGTTTTCGCGATCCGGATAACCAGTCGCCGCACCGCGTTTTGAAAATGTATTACATGGTGGACTCGATGGACATCGTGGGCGCAGCGAACGAGGCGTTTGGCGGGATCAGCATGGATGTGGATGGGGTGGCGAGAGGTCACATCGGCTGGGAGGATTGGCAGATCACCACACGGCTGGACAACCGTGCCTACATGGCTCCGGTGCAACAGGCGATCCGTTGCCACAGATCGCAGCTGCCCGGGTATGGTCCAATTGTGGACTGGTCGCTGGAAGAATTAGGGACGGTCTTCGGGATCGGCAATTTCTATCGTGCGTACAGCCTTGTCAATGGCGGGAGAAAAATGGAAACGGATTTGTTTGAAGGGTTGCGATAGCTTAGTCTGGCATTGAGCTCATGCGCTCGACTTCCATGTGGGCGCCGAGGGTGACAAAAATATCCCGCGCCTCCCGCCACAATTTTTCACCCTCTTCCCGATCCCCGGAGTGAATTTCATACTTTGCCCACTCGCGCAGCGTACGCGCCCGCTCGCCGTGGATCTCGGCTTCTGCGAATATTTTTCCACTCTTAGCGAAGCAGGTGGGGGCATCATAAGCAACCGGCTCAGGTGCTCCTTTTTCACGAATCATGATCGGCATACCTGTTTTTGCCGCGACCAGACCCAGCACCCGCCACGCTCCGCCGAGATATTCCAGTGAGCCATCCTCGATGCTCTGAACAAGCCCCTGCTGCGCAAAATATGCTGCCTGATCATTACTGCCCAAGCCCAACAGGGCTTCTGCGTAGTAGTTATAGGTATTGGGCAGAATCCATGATCCGGTTACGCCCACCAGCCTGATGACCTCGCGCAGATCGGATTCGGCGGCGGCATAGTTTTTGAGCGCCACCTGTTCGATGCCGTGGTTGGAAAGAAAGACAATCTCGCCGTCCCGGTTTCCGATCTCCCGTGCGATACCCAGGGCGGAGTCATATCTTTGAAGGGCTGTCTCATAATCTCCTCGCGCGTCGGCGATGACGCCCAGATTGCTCAGCAGATCCATTCCCTGTTGACGATTGCCCAACTCCTGGAATATGTTCAGCGCCTGCTGCCAGTAACTTTCAGCCTGTTGATAACGCCCCATCGTATAGTGCGCAGCTCCAAGGAGGTTGAGGCATCTTCCCATTTCGTTTTTGTCATTCAATTCGGTGTTAATGGCGAGCGCCTGTTCACCGAGGGAGAGCACTGCCTGTGGTTCCCCCAGCCTGTAGCGCGAGGAACCTTGAGCCCAAAGCGCCCGGGCGATTTCAGGTCGGGCATCAATGCTGCGCGCCAGCTCCTCCGAACGGATCGCACTTTCGAGCGCTGGGCGATGATCACCCTGGTATGTGAGCGAAATGGATAACCCATGAAGAGCCCGGGATTGAAAAAGGATATCGCCGTATTCCCCGGCAATGTTCAGCATCGTACTGAAGTTGTCGATAGCCTCGCCATAGCGCGCCTGCCAGTTCAAGACCTCGCCAAGCCATGAAAAAATTTCGAGCCGCTGGGTTACACGAACCGTGCCGCCTTGTGCGCCCAGAAAGCCGAGGGATTTTTGGTAATACCGGATGGCGGTATTCGGCTCATACGTGACCTGCGCCTGCCTGCCGGCGCGCCCATACCAATCCGCCGCCTTGAGCCATTCTCCGGCGCGTTCGTAATGTTCGCCCACACGCCCGGCATATTCACCGATGCGTTCCCCTCCCAGATTGATCAAGCCTTCCGCCGCCTGCATATGATACACGGGGCGCAGTTTCAGCAGAACGCTCTCGTACGTTACATCATGGAGAATGATGTTTCTGAAAATATATTCCTGCGCTTCGGATGGCGACAGTTCCTGGTATTGAAACACCAATTCCTTCGATCTTAACGTTTGTAATTTTTCGCGGATCGCATCTGTTACGGCACTCCTATGGGATTCCGGGTTTCGCATCGTTTCGACTACGGGAAGCCAGAAAATACGACCGACTACGGAAGCCTGCTGGAGCGTTTCCAGAACTCCGGTATTGAGGCTGTCGAGGCGGGCTTGTACCAGTCCGGTTAACGTTGCAGGTACTTGTAATTCGGAAAGCCGATCCGTCCGCACCTGCCATTCGGTTTCCCCTCGCATGATGACTCCCTTATCCAATAGCACGCGTATCAGTTCCTCTGCATAGAACGGGCTGCCTTCCGCTTTGGTGACGATCATATCGATGAGCACAGACGGGATCTGCCCGACTTTTTTCAGGATTTCGGATACGAGCAGGCGTGAATCATGCTCGGATAACGAGAGCAGGTCGAGGCGCACGTTTTGAACCGGTCCTGTCCCCCAGCCTGGCCGGTGATCGAAGAGGGAGGATCGTGTAAGTCCGATCGTCAGAAGCGGCAGGTTTGGTGTGGATTCAAAGAGGTGATCGAAGAAATCCAGCGAGCCTTGATCTGCGAAGTGGATGTCCTCCAGGAAGAAGACTATGGCATGATCCTGGGCGATGTCGCTGAAAAGCTGCACCGCATAATGGAAGGCGAGGTCTCGTACCTGACGCGCATCACCCAGAATACCCTGCAAATGCGGGCTGGTGGAATAGTCGAAACCAATCAGGTGCCCGATGAAGTGTGAGTAAATCTCCGCACGTTCGCCGTCTTTGACGTGGCTGAGGATCCCGCGTTCCAGTTTTTGGCGCGCGATGGCGGCACGATCGTGATCCTGGATTTCAAAGGATGCGGAAAAAATATCACGCAGGAGCGCGTACGGGATTTGGTTCATTTCCTGGGTTGCGCGACCCTTGAAGATATGCATCGAATGTTGCTGCGCATCGAGCCATTTTCCGAATTCGAAGAGCAGCCGCGATTTTCCCATGCCGGCTTCCGCTACAAGACTGATTAAGCATGTCTGGCGTTCCCGGACCGATGTTTCATACGCATCTTTCATCCTGCCCAGTTCGGCATCGCGCCCGATCATGCGGGTCTCTATGCCCTCCACGCCGCGGGTTGTATCCCGGAACGATTTAGGTTTGAATCCATTTACTATGTAGACTTGAATCGGATCGCTTTTGCCCTTGACGTTCATGGGTTCAAGGGCGGTGACGTTGAAAATGCCGCGTACGTGGTGATAGGTATATTGTGAAATCAGGATCCCGCCGAGTGGTGCGGCTTGCTCGATCCGGCTTGCCAGGTTGACGGTGTCGCCGATTGCCGTATATTCTCCGAGAGTCCCCACTGTGCCAAGCAGGGCGGGACCGGTATTAATTCCGATTCTTAGCTGGATATTGGGGGGTTGCGAGTGAAGGGTGAAAGTTGAATCAGCAAACTCCTCCTGCCATTCCTGCAAGACGGCCTGGATCTCCAGCGCGGCGCGGATTGCACGTTCCGGGTCGTCTTCGTGAGCGACGGGGGTGCCAAAGAGCGCCATCACCGCATCGCCGATGTGCTTGTCGATCCTTCCCTTGTGATCCACGATCGCCATATCAACCCGTGACCAGAGGGAATTGATCACCGTGCTGACGATTTCGTGGTCCATCGTCTCCGCCATGGCAGTGAACCCGGAAACGTCTGCAAACATCACGGTGACCAGTTTGCGTTGCTGGGGTTCATGGGATGGGCGCGCTTCCGTATCCAGCCTTGCCAGTTTTTCCTGCATGGCTGCCAGAGCGGCCTCGACCACTTCATCCCCCAGGAGTGACCGATTTTCCCGGAGGGAAGCCATGGCTTGTTCTATTTGAGCGCGTTCTGTATCTGGGGTCGTATGATCCGTGGAGTTCATCAAGTTCTCGTGTAGCTTATTCTCAAAGATTGTAACCTTTTCAGCATGATGTGTCATGAGAATAAAGGTACAATTTGTATAATTATCATGCATTTTGCATACGTCAACAGGATGAACTTGTTGACGCTTCCATGATGAAAGGAGGCAGCCCCGGAACAGGATGAGATTTCATTAATTCAACAAACCGATTCCGAGAGTTCAGAAAAAACGAGGAGATCCATGACTAGAAAGCTATTTTCATTTGTTGCTGTATTACTGGCGATGGTGTTGACGACTTCAACGGCAGCGGCAGGTGGGAATGTCAAGTTGTCCGGCATACAATTCAGCTTGAGTTCACTGGTTGCATCCGGTTTTGCCAGCGGTCTGGGAAATACTGATGTGACAGTCGTGCTCGACGCGGCAGGCATCCCTGACGTTACTTGTACAAATTCTGGCAGCAACCAGGCTCCCGGGCAGAACCCATCCAGGGTTTCAGCATTGGGTGCGCAATATCTAATCCACGAAAATTACACCAAAAATGGCCGTAGTCCCTTCAGTGTGGAAACCGAAGAACCACAGCCGGGATTGACAGCTAAACAGTTGGGATGCCCCAACAATAACTGGACAGCGAGCATTGACTTCGTCTACTGGACAGAAGCCACCCTGTCTGTCTTTGACACAGCCACCGGCGCCTTGCTCTCCCAGCAAAATTACACGTGTGTCACCACCCGCTACCCTGCCTTTGTGAGTTGCACGGCAGTGCCATAAAACCATCGACGTTCAGAATAAAATTGGGTTCCGCAAGGAACCCAATTTTTTATCACAGATTTTGTTTCATCGAAAACTTCAAGGCGGTCTTGTAGATGGCATTGATTTTCTCGCTCAACGCTTTTGCCTCAGGGTTGCCCTGCTCGGCGGCTTGATCGACCTGCGCCACCAGCCCTATCAACGCCTGCATGAACTGGTCGTTAATCGTTGCCTTGTTGTCATCGAGCATCTTTTCCAGCGACGCCTGATCGGGCGCGTCGAGCAGCTGCTCCACGAAGGCAACTTCAGGCGGGGTGGACACTTCGCGTAAGACCTCCACCATCTTTTGCAGTTTGCCCATGCGGGCGTAATCGTTTTTCTCTGAAGCCTGCCTCAGCATCTGGTTGACAAGATCGACCGAATCCTGCGTGAAGCCCTCGATGTTGTCGCGCACGGCTTTCGCTACGTCGTCCTGCGCCAGGAGCGACTCAACAAATTCCTGCGCCTGCTTGTAGCGCGCTTCGATCTGCTTATCCATTTCGTTTGTAAAATCGAGAAGTCTCTCGCGCATGGCTTCGAGTTTTGATTTTTCTTCATCCGATGCCTTGCCAATTTTTTCAGTGAGCAACTGGAAGAACTGGTAATCCATCCCGCTTCGGGCCACGGAGACAAACGCCCGCAGGCGCGCGTCGGTGGGGGAGGCGATTACCATCTCGAGCAATTTCTCGCGCGTGAGGGTTTGCCCCGCCTCCTGCAATTCCTTTTGGACTGCCTCCAGTTCCCCGACTGATTCCTTCAACTGACGTCCGAACTCGGTCTCCTCGAGGAGCTGTTTCTGCAATTCGACCATCGCCCTCGCCATTGGTTCCTGCCCGCTCCCCGCGGCGGATTGCGCGAGACGGCTGAACAGGGCAAAGAATTGCTCGTCGAAGAGATTGATGTTCTGCTTAATGATCTCACTCCGCACATCGGGTGTGCTGGCTTGCAAAAGCCGTTCGATCACCTGCACGCGATCCTGCTGCTCCTTGAGCATCTCGGGTGTGATGCCGTCCTTGCCCAGAATGACCTTGACCATCGATTCGTAGGTGAGGTTCGGAGAGGGGTTGAGTAGATAGCCTTTACGTTTTTCCGCGGGCAGGCTGTCCATCACCTTTTTGATGAGGGGACCGATGATCTTCTCCTGTTCGTTTAGCGGCACACTCAATTCAGGAGGGAAGAAGGTTAGGAGCAATTCCTTGTCGTTATCGTGATACACAATGGGTGTGGCGAGGCGTCCCTGATACCCGCAATGCGGACAGCGAGCCATATTCGAGATGCCGCCGAGCAGTCTTTGCTTGGCTTGCGGGTCCTGCGTCACATCGAAGAGTTGTTCGACGTTTGCACGGATCATCTGGCGGCAGTTGGGGCAGGCGATTTGAGTTTGAGGCATTTAACGATTTCCAATTTTAGATTTACGATTGACGAATTCCTGGTCACAGAGTGCAGGGAGATTCGTTTTGTTTTTTCCCAGAGAACCCAGTGATCTCTGTGGCTTACTTACCATTTATCTTTAAAACTATCCAACCAGTTCCTCGAGTCTATCTATGTAGCTTTCCATCACGGCGAAGGTTTCCTCAACAGGCTTGGGTGTGGCGAGATCCACGCCCGCTTTTCTCAACACGTTCAACGAATAATCTGACGAACCCGATTTCAGGAAGCCAAGATAATCCTCCGCCGCGTTCGGTTCTCCGCGCAGAATCCGCCCCGCGAGCGCATGCGCGCCGGAAATGCCTGTGGCGTACGCGTACACGTAATAGTCCATGAACAGGTGCGAGAAGGTGGACCAGATCATGCCCACGCGCGGTCGATCCACTTTCACCCTGGGACCAAACCCCTCGCTGAATAGATCTGCCATCAATTCCTGCATCGAGTCGGCGGTCAGTGGTTCGCCGCGTTCCACGCGCTGATGGGTTTCGAGTTCAAAGCGAGCCAGTGTGGGCATCTGGAAGAAATACCGGAAGAAGTTCCCGCCCACCGCCTCTTCGATCAACGCGATCAGGAAGTTCCTGTCCTTGATCGTCTTCAACAGGTGGCCGCGCATCATCGCCTGGTTGAAGTTCGACGCCACCTCCGCCACGAATAGCGAGTAGCCGGAATACACGAGCGGCTGGTTCTTCCACGTGAGGTACGAGTGCATCGAATGTCCGAGTTCGTGGGCGAGTGTGCTCATGCTCCCCACTTCGTCGCTGTATGACATCATGATGAACGGGTGTGTTCCCGGCGCGCCATATGAGAACGCGCCGTTCTGCTTGCCCTTGTTGGGGTATACATCCACCCAGCGCTCTTTGAGACAACCCTTTCGCAGGGTGTCCACATATTCCCTGCCCAGCGGCGCGAGACTCTCGCTGATCAGGTCCACCGCTTTATCAAACGGCATCGCAGGCTTCTTCTTTACAATGGGCGCCCACATGTCGTAGTATGTGACGTCGCGCAAGCCGAGCGCCTTGCGCCGGAGTTCAAAATATCTGTGCCACACCGGCAGTTTCTTTTTGAACGTGTTGATCAGGTTGTGGAAGACCTCTTCGGGGACGTTGAGCTGGAACAACGAAGCCTGCAGTGATGTATCAAATTTCCGTGCCCGCATGTTGAAGATGTTGTTCTTGACCGATGTGCCAAGGTTGGTGGCAAGAGTGTTCTTGAATTCGATGTGTTTGTCCATGTAACTCTCGAATGCAGATTGCCTTAATTTTCGGTCCGGGCTTTCCATTAATGAAGAGTGGATATTGCCCTGGGTTACTTCGATCTTTTTACCTTTGCTGTCCTTCGCCGGGGCGAACTTGAAATCCGCGTTGACCAGCATGCTGGTGCTGTTATCCGCGCCGGTGAATGGATCGCTCAACATGCCCAGCAGCTCCTCCACCTCGCGTGAACGCACGTGCGCCTGCCGGCGGAACAGGTCGTCAAAACTGTGGCGGTACACAGCCAGTTCCTCATTTCGACTCATCCATTCATCGAGTTTTGCCTTGCCGATCCCGATCAGCTCCGGGTTGACGAACGACAAACCGGCAAATACCTGCCCTCCCACACCCTGTGCCTTGCTGAACATTCCCGATGCTTTTTGATTCGTAGTATCCACCGAGGAGGAAAAAGCCGCGTACATGTAAATTTTATTCGTACGGTTTCCCAATTTCTCGGCGGCATACATTGCCTCGAGCAGAACCTCGGGGCTTTCACCGAGCCGCCCTTCATATTTTTTCACGGCGGGCAGGTCTGCCAGTATTTGGTTGACCTCCGCCTCCCATTCCTTGTCAGATTTGAAGACGCTCTCCGCATTCCATGTGTGCTTTTTGTTGATCTTGTTTCGGGGAGGGACTGTATGGGCCATGATGTTTCCTTTTTTGGATGAAATTCCGCCTCGCGCTCACGAAAGGCTGATCCTGTTTTCGACGAATTTTACCACCCCGACGGTAAAGACCTGACAGGTTTTACCTGCGCCGCACCGTTCCTCGGTTTTACGCAGACAGAGGCTGTGACTGGTCAGCGAATCGCGGAAACCTGTCAGGTCTCGCGTGTCACCGGGGCAGCGAGAAACAGATCCTCGCACCCGAATCAGGTTTGGGGTCCGCCCAAATGCGTCCCCCATGCGCCTCGACGATGGCGCGTGCGAGGTAGAGTCCCAGCCCGGCGCCCTTCGTCTGTTTGACGGCTTTCGTCGAACGATAAAACCGGTCGAAGATGTGGGGCAAATCCTTGGCTTCAATTCCGGGTCCTTGATCGCTGACGCAGATGATCACCTGTTCGGGCCGGACCGAGCCTGTGATTTTTATCTCGCCGTCCGGCGCATATTTGATCGCGTTGGAGATCAGGTTCATCATCACCTGCTCGATGCGCGTTTCATCTGCAAGTACGACCGGGAATTTTTCCGGGAAGTCCGCCAGGAAATTGTGCTTGTTGGTTTGTGTGGAGAAGCGATCGAGGATGCGCGCTGTTAACGCGGGGAGTGAAACATCCGCCCGGTTCAGCGACAGGCCTCCCGCCTGCAGGCGCGAGGCGTCAAGCAGATCGTCGATCATTTTGCTCAGACGGTCAGCCTCCTCTTCAATCACCGAAAGCGATTCGCTGATGGTGTGCTTGTCCCATCTGGCATCGTCGCGCCTGAGCGTGGACGCGTATCCTTTGATCAGCGCGACAGGAGTCCGCAGTTCGTGACTCACGATCGAAATGAACGTGGCCTTGATTTCATCCGCCGTGCGGAAATGTGTGATGTCACGCACGCTGACTATTACGTTGCGGAGTTTGCCCTCCGGCGAGAGCAGCGGCGCGTAGGTCACTCCCACCGGCAGGGGCGATGGGAATTCGCGGTCGAGATCGCCTTCCACGTAGAGGGTTGCATTTGGAGTGAGCGGCCAGCCGTTGGAGATCGATTCATTAAGCGTGGCGCCTTGCGGATCGCGCGCCCAGCGGATGATGTCATCATGGTACCGGTTGACCAGATCATCGTGGGTCTTGCCGTACATGCGCTCGAAAGCATCATTAACCCGCTCAATCGTCAGGTCGGCGTTGAGGATGATGATCCCATCGGCTGCCGAGTCAACCAGTGCATCCAGTCTCTGCTTCTCGTACGATACCTGCCCGTACAACTGCGCGTTATACACCGCGATCGCAGCCTGGTTGGCAAACGACTGCAGGATGATCCGATCATTGGGGGTGAAAACGTCGGCGTAATTCCGGAATATGAAGATTACGCCGATGACGGCTCCGTGTGCCGCGAGAGTGAGACCCGTCCCGTTGAGCAAGCCCATGCTCGCGGTGTAGGTCAATTCCTTTAACATGCGGTTGAGTTCGAGCACATCCAGTTCGCGCACGTTTTCGTCGGCGAGCAGGGGGGTGAGGTAGCTCAGGAATGCCGGGGCAATCCCATGAGCCGCGGAGACGCGCCATCCCTCCTGTTCCTTAAGCGCGATGATGCCCGCCTGTCCCGCCAGCATTTCGATGGAAACCCGCAAAATCCGTTCCAATAGTTTTTCGAGGTCGAGTTCCTGGGTGAGCGCCCGGGAAATCTCGAGCAAATAATCCCTCTGTCGGACACGAAAATCTGGCAGCATTTGGAGCATTGTATCACTTCGGGTGAAACTAAAATGTAAGAATCGTGTTGTATTCATCTGGCGGAAATAGCCGACTTGTAATATACTTTGACCTTGCAATAGGATTGGTTTTGACTGGCGACAAGATCATCCTTGGTGTGTTGCGAAACCATGATCCAAATCGTCAGGATTCCCCTTCTACTTTTTGTCATAACCAGTTTGCCTGCCTGTGCTCCGGCGATCGCCCCGACTCAGACGCTGATTCAGGCTGCCCCAACGGTTGATTCTGCGACCAATACGGATCCCAGCCTCCAGTTGGCTCCGTTGGATTCCACGCAGGTCCGCACCGACCTTGACGCGTTGATCGAGCTGCAGGATTCTCGCACTCAGGCGGATGCCGATTTGATTCGCAAATGGCATGCCCATCCTGTAATCGCATGGAATGAGCAGTCGCGTTACTGGGTCAGCTACTATGGGATGGATCCAGTGGTGGCTTCGCGCGTCTATGCGTTGACAAGTGTTGCCCAGCAGCGTGCGCTCGATACGCTTGTCACTGCGAACATCGATCTTACCGCACGTGAGCCAAAGATCTTGGACGGGCAGATCACGCCAGCATCTTTGCCGGCGGATCCTTTTGAATCTGCGGTTTTGATCGGTGCCACCGAGCCGGTATTCCTGTACCTGTTTAAGGATACCCCGAAGGAAATCAAAGCCGTTTTCGAGGAGGCGCGCCGTGCTCTGCTCGTATCGGGGAATATCCTGCCGGGCGATCTTGAGTCCGCGGAAACATTCGGTGCGATGATTGCAGAGGAGTTGATCAACGAGAGGATGGAAGACGGCGCCTCCAACGCGCGTGAATTCGACCCGCTTCCAACAGGGGAGGGGCTCTGGGCGAAGGATCCCTTCCGCCCGCAGCCCGAACAGCCCAATTGGAGCAGGGTCACGCCGTGGCTGCTGACTTCACCCGATCAATTTCGCGCGCCGCCTCCGCCAGCGTTTGGATCGGCTGCCTATCAAGCCGCGGTCGATGAAGTCCGCGTTCAGCAAGTGAACAATACACATGCGCAATTGGCTGTCGCCCAACAATGGGCGGATAAGCGCTTTACCTATACGCCTCCCGGCCACTGGAATGGAATTGCCGCAGATTTGATTGCGAGGTATTCATTATCTGAGCGGGACGCGGCGCATGTATTTGCCGCGCTGAACATGGCGCAAATGGACGCGGGGATCGCCTGCTGGGACTCGAAATACCACTATATGGTTGTGCGGCCCTGGCAGGCTGATCCCCAAATAGCCGGCCTGGTGGGGTATCCGAACCATCCTTCATACCCCTCGGGTCATGGCACTTTCTCATCCGCGGCAGCAGTTACACTGGCGTATTTCTTTCCCGCCGATCAGGAAACCCTCTGGCAGATGGCGGAGGAAGCCTCGATCTCGCGGTTTTATGGGGGGATCCATTTTCTCTTCGATTTGGAAGCCGGTAAGGAAATGGGCAGGCAGGTTGGCGGGCTGGCAAAACTATACGCAGCCAGGTTACAGTGGGACCCGTACGCCCCGTAGATCGGATATAATGGCAAAACTTGGAATTGTAAACATTTTGTAAGGTGAACGAATCAGATTTTGGAGTGCTCCCTGAATCTGACAAAATAAGAATATTGTGAAGGATAAATTATGCATAAGACATTCAATTCTCTGCTTGTAGTGGGACTCCTTGTTACTATGTTTATGACTCCGCAAACGGCACACGCCCAGATATCTTTCCCGGCGGAGATGAACAAGGCCTTTTCACCGACATCCATTGCATCGGGTGCCAAATCGCGACTGAGCGTAACAATCTTTAATCCAAATTCATTTGCATTGACGAATGCCACATGGACCGATAATTTACCAGTGGGTATTACGGTCGCGAATCCAGCGAATATATCCAATTCGTGTGGAGGTACGGTCACTGCAGTGCCTGGGGGGACAAGCTTCTCGTTAAGCGGTGGAACCGTCCCCGCCCAGGTTGGAGCAACCCCGAGTTCCTGCACGGTGGCAATTGATGTGACCTCCAGTACTCCGGGCAATCTCGTTAATACCATTCCAGCAGGTTCGTTGAGTACCGCGAATAATGTTACGACTACTTCACCGGCAAGTGCAACCCTGAATGTCGTCGGAAGTCAACCACCGACTGTGAGCAAATCTTTTAGTCCCAGCACGATTTGGGCAGGCCAGACAAGCCGGCTTACGATAACGATTCGCAATAACGATTCGGCTACAACGCTGAACGACGCCACCCTCACGGATCAACTTCCCACAAATGTTTTCCTCGCCAATCCGGTTTCCCCTACATTATCCGGATGCGGAGGGGGCACGCTGACTGCAGTCAGTGGCGGCACCTCCGTCGAATTAAATGGTGCCACTATCGTTGCGAATTCGACATGCACCATACAGGTAAATGTGACCTCAAATGTACAGGGCGCCTATACCAACACGATACCTGCAGGTGCCTTAGACACGAACGAAAACCTCACGAATGCAATCCCCGCAACCGCGGTGTTGAATGTGGACCTGATCCGCATTACGAAGGCATTTATACCTTTAACCATTTCGCCTGGAGGGACCTCAACGCTCATCATCACCTTGCAAAACCCAACAGGTTCCCCCTATACAGGCGTAAATGTGACAGATAATTTGCCCAGCCCGTTGACTGTGGCTGGCGCGGCGAGCAGTACTTGTATCCCACCCGGGACAGTTTCCACTACATCGACCAGTGTCACTCTGGCGGGCGGCATCATTCCAGCCGGTAGCATCCTAACGCCAGGGACTTGTACGATCTCGGTTCCGGTTACTATTCCCGCAGGTACACCTTCCGGCATATTTAGGAATGTCATTGGTGTCAATGATGTGAGCACGGACCAGATAGGTATTCCCCGGCCTGCAGTTGCAGACCTTAGAGTCGCAGGTTCAGAGGTGAGAGGCACAAAAAGATTTATTCCGAATTCGATAACAGCAGGAGGCAACTCGCGCTTGCGAATAGAAATAACTGCGCCCGGAGACACAAACCTCACAAACTTTTCCATTACAGATGACCTGCCAGCCGGAGTGACGGTCAGCAATTTCTCACCCCCAACAATTTCTGCCGGTTGTGGTCCGACGGCGGCACTTGATGCCCCTACGGGCGCCAACTCCATAACCCTCACCAGTGATTTGATCCTGCTGGGTGCTCTCTGCATGATAGAGGTTTCCGTTACGAGCAGCGTTACCGGTACGCATACGAATACAATTGCTCCAGGGGACATTACGAATAGTGAAAATCGTACGATATCCGCAAGTTTCAGTTCAAACCTGACCGTCACCGGCGCAGGCAATCTGGCAATTGACATCGTGAAAGATTTTAATCCTCTGCTCGTTGCCGGCGGCGCTTCATCAACCATGAGTATTCTGTTGATCAATCCCGAGAGTGTCCCGCTGACAGGCATCTCCTTTACCGATAATATGCCAATTGGAATGATCCTTGCCAATCCGGTGAACCCCAATGTGGGAGCCTGCGGGGGAACTCTCACCGGGACCGCGGGGAGCAACTCTTTTTCATTCAGCGGCGGCAGCCTCCCGGCTGGCGGCACATGTACACTCACCCTGAGCGCGACGATAACCGTCAACGGAAACCTGACTAACACGATCCCTGCTGGTGCGGTAACTACAATCGAAGGAGCAACCAACCCGGATCCGACCTCGGCTACTCTCACCAATTTGCCCGGTGCGAGCATTGGCAAGTTCTTTGCACCCAACCCAATCGCTGCCGGCTCATTCTCACTGCTTACCATCACTATCCAAAATACAGGCAGCATTCCATTGACCGGTATGGGCCTGGCTGACAATCTGCCTGCCGGCCTGGTGGTGGCAGGGGCACCCGCACCTGTCAACAATTGCGGCGGGACGTTCACTGCTGCGGCAGGGGCTTCGACTGTCCAACTCACAAATGGGGTATTGGCAGGCAATTCATCCTGTACGATTGTGGTGAGTGTCACGGGCGGCACCCCCGGAGATTATCAAAATACGATTCCGGCAGGGGCATTGATAACCGATCCAGCTCTCAATACGACGAATACTACCCCAGCAACGGCCACGCTGACCATAACAGGCAATCCAGGTGGGGGTGGCGGAGGTGGTGGTGGAGGAAACCGTACTGATGATGCCGCGGCTCCCGTTGCGTCGAGCTTCTTGATTCCTTTGACAGGCTTTGCACCTGGCAGGGAGACGAAACTGGTGGATTCTCCTCATTCTGTTTATGAGTCGACAAGCCTGCTTCTCGATATTCCTGTGCTAAAAGTGAAGGCGCCCATTGTAGGAGTAGAGTCAAGGAATGGACGCTGGGATGTTTCGTGGCTGCAACAAGTAGGGTGGTTGAGCGGATCCGCATATCCCACCTGGAAAGGCAACAGCCTGCTCACCGGGCATGTTGTCAACGCGGATGGAAAGCCCGGGCTGTTTTCCAAGTTGAAGTTCTTGGGCGTCGGTGAATATGTTTTTGTGTACAACGCGGGTTATCGTTACACGTATCAGGTTGTCTCGAATGGTTTCGTACAGCCGAATGACAGCCGCGTGATGAAACACGAGGAGAAGTCCTACCTGACACTTATAACGTGCGACACCTATGATGAAAGGACAGGCACGTACCTGCGCCGTGTGGTGGTACGTGCCGTGTTGGTGGACGTCTCGGCGGTGAAATAGGCGATTGAACGTAACTAAAACATGCAAAATGGCTGGTGTATGCCAGCCATTTTGTGTTAACATAGGCTGATCGACTTTTTTCGGAACAGTCTTATTTATTTGATCGTGGAAGTGTGCCGAAAACGCCGAAAAATCCGTATGTGACCAAGCGCGAGAAGTACCGGTGAGGTGAATCCGCGCCGCGATATGAATTCTGCCCTTATTCGCTTTCTGCATCGACTTATTCCCGCGATCCTACTCCTGGCAGTCCTGTTGAACGTGCCGGGGGTATCGCTTTTTCCGGCTCTGGCGCTGACAACGGTCGTGGATGACTTCGGCCCGATTGCGATCCCCGACCCCCCTGCGGGTCTGTCCTGCACGACTCCCCTCATAAGAAACATCCTGGTTGCCGCGAATGTGACCATCGCGGATTTGAACGTCCGGTTGAATATTTCGCACATCCGGCGCAGTGATGTCCGCGTAACGTTGACTTCCCCGGCTGGTACCACGGTGGTGTTGATCTCCGGCGGCGGTCTCGGCTCCCCGGTTGTGGCCAGCCCCGATGACTACGATAATTACGATGTCATCCTGGACGATACAAGCGTGGGCTCGTTGTATGACAACGACAACGACAACGTTGCGGGTGCGCCGGATCGAACAGCACGCCCGCACGAGTTGTTAAGCGCATTCAAAGGTGAAAGCACCGCGGGTACATGGGTTGTGACAATCTGCGACACGTCGAACACGATCGCAGGCACCTACAACCGCACTACCCTGACTTTCACCAGTGCGAGTGCCAACACGGTCGAAGGGACCGTGTATATTGATTACAACCAAAATGGGATTCGCGGCGCCGGGGATACGGGCGTGGGCGGGATC
>DATKAU010000036.1:0-9634 GCA_035514655.1 Anaerolineales bacterium | reverse complement strand
ATGAAGACCGATCCGCGCGTTTCGGAATCCAATCGTGCCTTTGCCCTCCGTTACGGATTTGGCGCCACCATGTGGATACCCTTGATCAAGGATAACAGGGGGATCGGTGTATTTGGGATCACGCGAAGCGAGACTGAATTATTTACCGCTAAACATATCGCCCTCGTTGAGACATTTGCCAGACAGGCGGTGATTGCCATCGAGAATGTGCGCCTGTTCGACGAACTCCAGCAGCGCAACCGGGAGATCACCGAAAACCTCGAACAGCAGACCGCCACGAGCGAGATTCTGCAGGTAATCGCCAGTTCACCGACGGATATTCAACCTGTCCTTGAAGCCGTTGCTAGAAACGCCGCGCGCCTGTGTGAAGCGAACGATGTACAGATCTACCGGGTGGATGACGACATGCTCCGGCAGGTTGCGCATCATGGTCCCCTCACTGCATTGCAGGATGGAGAGACCATCCGGCTGGTGCGCGGGTTGGTGACAGGGCGGGCAGTCCTGGAAAAAAGGACGATCCACATCCCTGACATGCGCGAACTCTCCGAGACGGAATTTCCCGACAGCATTGAGCTTCTCAAACGATTGGGTCATCGGACAGCCGTTTCAACACCTTTGATCCGCGAGGGCAGCGCCATCGGCGCCATTGTTGTGCGTCGAAATGAAGTGCGCCCCTTCACGGAAAAACAGATAGCCCTCCTGCAGACCTTTGCCAGCCAGGCGGTGATCGCCATTGAGAATGTGCGCCTGTTCAACGAACTCCAGCAGAAGAATGCCGAGATCAGCGAAGCGCTCGAACAACAGACTGCCACCAGCGACATCCTGCAAGTCATTACGAATTCACCAACGGATGTCCAGCCGATATTTGAAGCGATCGTCGAACGCGCGAAGGCATTAACTGGCGGGATATTCAGTAGTGTATTTCTTATGGTTCATGGACAACTGCGCCTGCTTGCCCATCGCAACCTGTCTTCCGATGCCGTGGAAGAGTACGAAAAAAATTATCCCAGGCCGTTGGATCTGCAGGCAGGCGTCGCCGATCGATCCATTCTTAATAACGAGGTCGTGCATGTTCCCGACATTGATCACATGGATGTACCCTCCTTTACGCGAAAGATGGGGAAAATAATCGGGTACCGATGCGTCCTGAGCGTCCCATTACTACGATCCGGAAAAGGCATCGGAACAGTCCTTGTCGCCCGCACGGATCCCGAGCCATTTACAGACAAACAAATCTCATTATTGCAGACGTTCGCCGATCAGGCGGTGATCGCCATCGAAAATGTGCGCCTGTTCAATGAACTGCAGGAACGCAACCATGAGATCACCGAAGCGCTCGAACAACAGACTGCCACCAGCGACATCCTGGCGATCATCGCCGAGAATCCAACGAATGTGCAGCCGGTGCTCGATGCGGTGGCGGAAAAATCCGCCAGACTCAGCAACTCGTACGATGCGGCGGTCGTGCGCGTGGATCGGGATGTATACCGGGTCGCAGCGCATTGGGGAGAGGTGCCCTTCCCGCAGGAGATAATCGATTATGGGGTGCCACTTAACCGCAATACTGTGACGGGCCGCGCCATGCTCGATCGGAAGACCCTCCACATTCACGACCTGCTCGCTTCACCGCCCGGGGAATATGAACTCAGCAAGGAATTTTACAAGACCAGCGAACAGCGCACCCTGCTGGTTACTCCGCTCGTGCGTGAAAATGAAGTGATCGGCGCGATCATGATCCGCAGGCGGGAGGTCAACCCGTTCACTTCGAAGCAGATCTCCCTGCTGAAGATCTTCGCCGATCAAGCCGCCATCGCCATCGAGAACGTGCGTTTGTTCAACGAGATCCAGACCCTGCTGAAGGAGACTGAACATCGCGCCGCCGAACTGCAGATCATCAACAGTGTGCAGGAGGGACTGGCATCCAAGCTGGACCTGCAGGCGATCTACAGTCTGGTGGGTGATACGATCCGTGAAATTTTTGAGGCGCAGGTGGTCGGGATGTATGAATTCGATCACCAGGCGGAGATGATCCATTACCCTTATTACAGGGAAAAAGACCGGAGGCTTGAGCATGAATCCCGCCCGTTCACTCCCACTGCAAAGCATGTTGTCAGCACAGGGCGTGTTCTGCTGATTAACCGGAATTTCGAGGAACGGATGAAAGAACTGGGGCTTGAGATCACTCCCCTGCCGGATGCCACGAATCCGTTATCTGTCGTTTATGTGCCGCTGGCCTCGGGCGGCAAGGTGACCGGCGCCATCGGATTGAAGAATGTCGATCGCGAGGATGCCTTCAGTGAATCGGATGTGCGCCTGCTCCAAACGCTCGCCAACTCGATGAGCGTCGCCCTCGAAAACGCGCGTCTCTTCGACGAAACCCAGCGTCTCTTCCAGGCGGAACGCGAGGCGCGTCAACAGGCGGAAACCCTGCGCTCCATTACTCACGCGTTAAATTCCTCCCTGACTCTTTCGGAGGTGTTCGATGTGGTGTTGACCGAAATCCAGAACGTCATCTTATACGACAGCGCGGCGATCTTCCAGGTGGAGAACAACCGCAGGGTATTCGCGGCGGGGCGCGGCTTTACCAACCTCGACCAGCTGAAGGGTGTCAGTTTCGAATTCAATCCTACAGACGATGATATCGGATACCGCGTCTCACGCTCGCTCTCCCCGATCATCCTGGACGATGCTATGGCTTCATACCCGCAGTACTTCAACGTGGAGCCGCACACAGAGGCACAGGTACGCAGCTTTATGGGGATTCCTGTCATCTTTGGCTACGAGATGATAGGCATGATCACGCTGGACAAGAAAGACGCTGGATACTATACACAGCATCATGCCGACCTTGCCATGGCATTCGCAGCTCAAGCCGCAACCGCCATCAATAATGCCCGCCTCTTCGACGAGACCCAGCGTCTGCTCAACGAAACCGAACAACGCGCCGCGGAATTATCCATCCTAAACAGTGTTGGCGAGGCGATGGGACAGACACTTGATGTCAAAACGGTCACACATGTGGTGGGCGACAAAGTGCGAGGCATTTTCAAGGCAGAGATCGTGAATATCCTTCTCTACGATGAACGAGCGAAAACACTTACTCTTGCCTATAGTTATTGCGACGGTCAATATTATGACAATGAACCGTCCTGGGAAGTGGGGGAGGGGCTGACTTCGAAGATCATTCTCAATCGGCAGCCGCTCCGCCTGAACTCCGCGCGTGAAATGGATGAATATGGGGCGGTGGCGTATGTTACCACGCCTGTCGGCGCACAAGACCCCGAATCTTACATTGGTGTGCCGATCCTCGTTGGCGACAAGGTGTTTGGCGTGGTGGATGTGCAGAGTTACCGCCCGAACGCGTTCGATGAAGGCAATGTCCGGTTATTATCCACGCTGGCATCAAACATGGGTGTTGCCATTGAGAACGCGCGGTTGTTCGATGAAGCACAAACTGCCAAGGCTGCCGCCGAACAAGCCAATGAGGCAAAGAGTTCGTTCCTCGCCACGATGAGTCACGAGATCCGCACGCCGATGAATGCCGTCATCGGTATGAGCGGCTTATTGCTCGATACCAAACTCGACAATGAACAAAAGGATTACGCCGATACGATCCGCAATTCGGGTGATGCCCTGCTCACCATCATCAACGACATCCTAGACTTCAGCAAGATCGAAGCCGGGAGGATGGATATCGAATCCCAGCCGTTCGATCTGCGCGACTGCGTCGAATCCGCGCTGGACCTGGTGACTGCGCGCGCCGTCGAAAAGGGAATCGACACCGCCTATATCATTGACGACGATGTACCTCCCGTCATCGCAGGCGATGTCACGCGTCTGCGACAGATTCTGCTCAACCTGTTCAGCAATGCGGTGAAGTTCACGGAGAAGGGTGAAGTGGTTCTCAATGTAACAGCCCGGCCCGCATCGAAGAAGAATATCGAACTCACTTTTCACGTCCGCGATACGGGCATTGGGTTAACCCAGGAGGGCATCAGTCGTCTCTTCCAATCGTTTTCACAAGCTGACGCCTCCACAACCCGGAAATACGGCGGCACAGGCCTGGGGCTTGCCATCAGCAAACGGCTCGCCGAGATGATGGGCGGCACGATGTGGGTGGAAAGCGAAGGGTTGGGGAAGGGCGCGACCTTCTCGTTTGCCATTCGCGCGTCTACAGCGGAACTGCGTGAGGGCGGGCACCGCGAGTTCACGGGGGAGCAATCGGAATTACGGGGAAGGCGGATCTTGATAGTGGACGATAACGCCACCAACCGGAAGATCCTACATGCGCAAACGATGAAGTGGGGGATGAACCCGCGCGAGACCGGGTTGCCTCACGAAGCTTTGCAGTGGATTCAAGCTGGAGAGTCGTATGATCTCGCCGTTCTCGACATGCACATGCCTGAGATGGACGGCGTGGAACTGGCGAAGCGAATCCGCTTGAGCGGCGCGAACATCCCAATCGTGCTGTTCAGCTCCCTCGGTCGGCGCGAAGTGGGTGTGGATGACGGTTTATTTGCCGCGTATCTGACAAAACCGATAAAACAGTCGCAATTGTTCGACACGCTTGCAGGGCTCTTCATGGAAACTAAAATTCCTGAGCAGAAACCGGCTGTTGAACGCTTCAAACTTGACCCTGAGCTTGCTTCGCGGCATCCGCTCAAGATTCTCCTCGCGGAAGACAACGCTGTGAACCAAAAACTTGCGTTACGTCTGTTGGAGCAGATGGGTTATCGCGCCGACGTGGCGTCGAACGGGTTAGAAGCAGTGGAGTCTGTGGCGCGCCAGAAATACGATGTGATCCTGATGGACGTGCAAATGCCCGAGATGGACGGCCTCGAAGCCACGCGGCAAATTGTTGCGAACTGGCCTCAAAAGCATCCACGCATCATCGGACTCACCGCGAACGCGCTCGAGGGAGATCGCGAGATGTGCCTCGCCGCGGGCATGGCAGACTACATCTCGAAGCCGATCCGTGTGCAGGAGCTTGTCGAAGCTCTGGAGAGAAGTTGACTCTGAGGCCGTGTCATTCTGAGAGTCTCTTTCCAGGCAAGAGAGACTCTTTGCTTTCGGCTCCGAGTGACCGATAAAATTCAAGAGGAGAAATGAAATGGCTGCAAAGAAAACAAGCAGGTCGAAGAAGACAGTTCAAAAGGGGAAAGCCCGAGACGTGGGAATGATTGCCCAATCTGTCCCCGTTGCGCCAGACCGAAAGATGCCCTGGTTTGGCTGGCTGGGCCTTGCGATCATGATCGCAAGTGAGATTGCACTCTACTTGGAGTTTCATCCCACGGCGGTCGTTTTCACCCCGATTATGTGGACTGGGTACATCCTGTTCATCGATGGCTGGATCTGGGCGCGCGGCGGCATTTCCTATTTTCTGGACCGTCAGGAAAAATGGCCCATGCTGGCATTGATCTCGGTGTTGATTTGGGTGATGTTCGAGGCGTTCAATTTCAAGGTTCAGGCCTGGCAATATTTCAACCGCCCCGAACCCTTCGCCCGTGATGTCATTTTTGCCTGGGCATTCGCCACCATCATTCCGGCGTTGTTGCGCACACGCACCCTGTTCTCCAGTTTCAAATTTTTCGATCGGGCGCATCCGTGGAAGATCCGGTTCACTCCGTTTCTCCTGGGCCTTTCTTTTGTGATCGGCATCGCCTTTACCTTCCTGCCCGTGATGTTCGATGACTACCTGGCGAACCTCTTCATTCCCTTTGTGTGGGTAGGATTGATCTTCCTGCTGGAGCCGATTAACTATCGGATTGGTGCCCCATCTATCTACCGCGATCTCGAGGATGGGAGGATCAGTTTCTTCTGGCAGATCCTTGCCGCAGGGCTGTTGTGCGGTCTGCTTTGGGAATCGTGGAATAAACAAGCCATACCGTTCGATGGTTTGATCTGGAAATATTATCTCAACCCAATTTATCACACCTTGAGTTTCAATCTCCAGATCGGGGAGATGCCGCTCCTCGGATTCCTGGGATATCCTCCCTTCATTTGGGAGTGTTATGCCTTATGGGAACTGGTCCGATGGGCGATGCACGGTGATACGTTGTGGAAGCCTCCAGGTGCTGTGAAGGCGTGAGATTCTGCCGGCCGTGTTGGTAGAGGCAGTCCCCGGCTGGCGTCAAATTGCATTACGAAGAGTCTGCAAGGCAGAGAATTTCCATGACCGAACTCGCAGGTTATACACTCAAAGAAAAATTGCACGAGGGCAGGAGCACGCTCGTCCATCGCGCCGCCCGAAAACCTGATGGCGCGCCAGTTGTGTTGAAGATGTTGAAGGATTCCGGATTCTCGTCCGAAACGTTCGCCCGTTTCAAGCGAGAATACGAGATGACCGCTTCGCTCGACACATCGGCAATAGGAGGGGAGGTGATTCCGGGGGTCATCGGCGCATACGCTTTCGAGACTGTGAACGACCTGCCAGCCATCGTGCTGGAAGACTTTGGCGGCGAGTCGCTCGATATACATCCCAGGGTCTGGTCGCTTGACGATTTCTTCAACCTCTCGATGCAGATCGTGGATACGCTGGGTCAGGTGCATACGCGTCATATCATGCACAAGAACATCAATCCGTCCAACATTGTGTACAACCCGGAGAGTGGGGAGGCGAAACTCATCGATTTCGGTCTCTCAACCCTCCTGCCGCGGGAAACGATTGCGCAAGTCAATGTCAATGTGCTGGAGGGCACGCTCGCCTATCTTTCGCCCGAACAGACCGGGCGCATCAACCGCGCCGTGGATTACCGCACCGATTTTTATTCCCTCGGTGTGACCTTCTACCAACTGCTCACAGGGCGGCTTCCCTTTGAAGAAACCGACCCGCTCGCGCTACTGCACAGTCATCTGGCGAAACAACCCATCCCGCCCCATGAAATTGCGCCTGTAATTCCAAATGCGGTTTCAAACATTGTGATGAAATTGCTTGCCAAGAACGCGGAGGATCGGTATCAATCCGCATATGGTTTGAAGGCGGACCTGAACGAATGCCGGCGGCAGTGGCGCTCCGATCAAATCATCCGCGATTTCCCGCTTGGGCAAAAGGATGTTTCGGATCGCTTCCAAATTTCGCAGGCATTGTTTGGGCGTGAAAATGAAGTCCGGCAATTGCTGTCCGCGTTTGAACGGGCAAAAAACGGGTCCTGCGAGATCGTCCTGATCTCAGGCGAGGTGGGTATGGGCAAGTCCAGCCTGGTCAATGAACTGCAAATCCATGTTGTGGGACAAAATGGATCTTTCGTCGGCGGCAAATATTTGCAATCCCAAAGCCCAACGCCGTACTCGGCTTTGATCGAAGCCCTGCGCGCGCTCGTCCAGCAGTTGCTTTCAGAAAGCGAAGAAACCCTTGCGGCGGTGGGGGGAAAAATTCAGCTAGCCATTGGCGTCAACGGGCAGGTGATCGTTGATATGATCCCCGAAGCCGCGCGCGTTCTGGGAGCGCAACCCCCGTTGCAACCCCTCACCGCAGAGGAGGAGCAAAATCGCTTCAATTTCACCCTGCAAAATTTCATCGAATCGTTTTTGAACGCGGATCATCCCCTCGTCCTTTTTCTGGACGACCTCCAGTGGGCTGATGCCGCCTCCAGTTCGTTCCTGCAACGCTTCGCGGGATCACCCGATCTGCACCACATCCTGATAATCGGGTCCCTGCGTGCCAATGAAATCACGCTGGATCATCCGCTCAATGGATCACTGCGTCAATTCAGGGAAAGCGGGAATCCGGTCAGCCGGATCGAACTCAAACCATTGCAGTTCGACGATGTTCAACACATGATCGCGCACTCGCTGAATTGTCCGGCGGAAGAATCGTCGGCGCTCGCCGAGCTGACACTGGCAAAAACAGGCGGCAATCCGTTCTTCATCAATGAATTTTTGCGCGGCATCTATAACGACGGGTTGCTCCGGTTCGACATCGGTAGTGGCGGGTGGGTGTGGGATCTGCCCCGGATCCAAACGCGTCCATCGACGGAAAATGTTGTCGAAGTCATGTCCGACAAAATCAAGGATCTTCCGGACGAGACTCGCTGGATGTTGGACTTCGCCGCGTGCATCGGGTACGAATTCGATTTATCCACTCTCGCCGCCCTCTCGCATCGAACCCGGCCAGAAACTGCCTCAGCTCTCTGGCATTCCCTCGCTTCAGGCTTGATATTCCCGCTCACCCAAAACTACATCTTCGCCGAACAAGCGGATTCTGATTCAGAGGTCCGTTATTCCTTCTCCCACGCGGGAATTCGACAGGGAATCTACTACGCAATACCGGAGTCTGAAAAACAATCCATTCACTGGCAGATCGGTCAACTCCTGCTCGAAACGATTCCCGAAGAACAGCGCGAAGGACGGATATTTGAACTGGTCAATCACCTTAATTTGAGTTCCAATCGTATTCAAACCAATGAACAGCGGATTCAAATTGCCGGATTGAATTTGCTGGCGAGCCAGAAAACCTATTACTCTGCCGCGCACGAAGCTTCGCATCAATATTCCACGGCGGGGATCAAGCGCCTGCAGGAACTCGAATCGCAGGGAATTAATATCTGGCAACATCATTATTCACTCGCATTCGACCTGTTTTTCCGCGCCGCGAGCGCGTCATATCTCACCCGCAGATATGAAGAGATGGAGAGCTTCAGCGGGATCGCCATTACCAACGCCGCCTCGGTGTTTGAACAGGCAACGGTGTACGAAATGAAGTTATATGCCAGCATCTCGAAGGACGACCGGGCGGAGGGATTGAAAATGGGATTAAAAGCCCTCGACCTGCTTGGGTTGAAATATCCGAAGAAGGCTGGCATCGTCCATGTGCTTGTCAAATTGATCCAGACGCAATTAAACCTGAGAGGCAAATCGGACGATGACATCTTGAACCTGCCGGAAACGCAGGATCCGAGAGTTATTGCAATCGGTCGCGTCATTCGCGGCTTCTTCACCATTCTCTACACCAATGCGCCTGAACTTGCCCCAATCGTCTTCATGGACCTGGTGATCCTCAGCCTCAAACATGGGAACTTCAACATGTCGCCGTTTGGGTACGTGTGCTTCGGGTTTATTCTAAATGCCGCGCTGGGCGACATCGCCGGCGGGGATCGGTTCGGAAAACTGGCAATGCGCCTCGTGGAGAAATTGAACACGCCTCAGGCAAGGGCGATCGCGTACTTCTTCCATGCCACCGTGTTGCAGCATTGGACGGAGCCTTTGCGTAACACCATGCCAACCCTTGAGGAAGGCGCCGCCGCGGCGTTGTCTGTGGGCGATTTCTCGAATGCCAGCAACATGCTCTTGATCCGTGATTATCACGGTTACGTCTCAGGATGTGAATTGGATCAGCTTGACCGTGAAATGACTTCAAACGGCGCAATCATTCATCAGTTCCAGCAGACATCCATCGCCAATTACCATAATTTGTATCATCAAGCCGCGCTGAATATGATGGGCCGGGGGAATCACCCGCTCCTCTTCAAGGGTCCTTTGAGCAATGCAGAGGACATGCTCCCGCAACATATCGCCGCTAACGAGCGGAGTATCGTCATGAATTACTATATCCACCCCATGATTTTTCATTACCTGTGGGAGGATTACAATACCGCCCTCGAATTCAATCAAAAAACCGAACCGTATCTTGACGGTG
>DATKAU010000035.1:0-6204 GCA_035514655.1 Anaerolineales bacterium | reverse complement strand
AAGCTGAACGTCCGTTTTATATCGGTCTGGCGCAAACGCTGACTGCCCCTGCCACCATTCTCGCACCTCTCATCGGCGGCTGGGTGGCGGATTCATTCGGCTTCATACCCACGTTTATGATCTCAACGATATTATCCGTGGTGATGATATTGATTTTGTGGTTGATTGTGAAAGACCCGCGTAAAAGCCCTCACCCTAACCCTCTACCCTAACGGGCACACGTCCCAAAGGGAGAGGGGACATAAGGAGCACCCATGACCCTCATTCAAGAAAAAGTTTCGCAAGCCATCGACATCCTCAAGGAACAGAACACCGACGTGTGGCTGACGTTTGTGCGTGAGACCTCAGGCGTGCGCGATCCCGCGCTTGATTTTCTCATCGGCGCGAACGACCTCACCTGGCCTTCTGCGTTAATTCTCACGCGCAATGGAAACAAGATCGCCATCGTGGGCAACCTCGAAACTGATGCAGTGCGACGACTCGATGTCTTCGATGAAATCATAGGATATGACACGGCTGTCAGCGGACCGCTTCGGGAGACGATGGCACGCCTCGACCCCGACCGGGTTGCTGTCAACACATCCCGAAACAACGTCCACGCTGACGGGTTGACTCACGCCATGTATGAATTCCTCAGGGAGTACCTCGCCGGCACACCGTACGCAGATCGTCTCGTCAGCGCTGAGCCTGTGATCAACGCCTTGCGCGGACGAAAAACCCCGGCTGAACAAGCGCGCATCAAACGAGCTATTGAAATCACCGATGAGATTTACAACAAGACCTTTGCCTTCATCAAAGTCGGCATGACCGAGATCGAAGTCGGCGCATACATGCACAAACTGGCAAAAGAATATGGTGTTGGCATGGCGTGGCCAGCCGAGAACTGCCCGGCCGTAAATTCAGGTCCGGACTCCCCCGTTGGGCATAACGGTCCCACCGACATCAAAATCGAACGCGGGCATCTCATCCACTTTGATTTTGGAGTCAAATACGAAGAGTATTGCTCCGACATCCAACGCGTGGCGTACGTGCTGCGTGAAGAGGAGACCGAAGCGCCGCTTAAAGTCCAGCGGGGATTTATCACGCTGCGCACTGCCATCGAACATTCGCGTGCCGCAATGAAGGCAGGCGTGACCGGTAACTCAATCGATGTGATCTCACGCGAAGTCCTCACCGACTCGGGTTACCCAGAATACAACTACGCGCTTGGTCACCAGCTTGGGCGGGTGGCGCATGACGGTGGCGCGTTACTTGGTCCGCTATGGGAGAAATACGGTGATTCGCCCAATCAGAATTTGGAAGTGGGTCAGGTATTTACGATTGAACCCGGGTTGGCTGTTCCGGGATACGGTTATTTGGGTCTGGAGGAGGATGTGGTAATGACTCTCAAGGGAGCCGAATATCTTGGCGAGCCACAGATGGAGATCGTACTGATCAAGGGATAAAGGCTTGCCTTGACCGGTGAAGCTGCGTCAAAGGGACAAAGAAAGATCAGGGAAGGTCGAGGAAAATGATTCAGGGAGGGAAAAATCCATTGAACCGAGTCAGTTGTCGGTAAAGAAGAGGCGGATTGTCGCATTTCCGCGTGCCTTCCATCACTGGCTGGTCGTATAATGTCTTAATATACTCGTACACGTGAGGCAAACCCCATGTCAAACGAAGATCCCAGAATTCTCGAATTACGCAGAATGCGCGCAAAAGCGCTGGAGGGCGGCGGCGCAGAGCGCATCGCCAAACAAAAAGCCAAAGGCAAGTTGACCGCCCGCGAACGCATCGATTTGCTGCTCGACACCGGCACGTTCAACGAGATCGAACCCTTCATCATGCACCAGGGCGATGATATGCATCTGCTGAAGGAAAAGTTTTACGGAGACGGTGTGATCACCGGATACGGGCAGATCAACGGGCGGACGGTTTATTTATATTCACAGGACTTCACAATCTATGGCGGTACACTGAGCGAAATGCAATCGCACAAGATCTGCCGCGTCATGGATCTGGCTGTGCGCAACGGCGTACCGTTCATCGCATTGATCGATTCAGGCGGTGCACGCATCCAGGAGGGCGTGCGTTCGATGGGCGGCTATGCGGAAATCTTCCGGCGCAATGCACAATACTCCGGCGTCGTGCCGCAGATCAGCGTCATGCTCGGACCCTGCGCAGGCGGCGCGGCGTATTCCCCCGCATTGACGGACCTGGTCGTCATGGTGGAGAAACAATCGTTCATGTTCCTGACGGGACCCGAAGTGATCAAAGCCGTGACCGGTGAGATCATCGACTCGGAATCATTGGGCGGCTCCCGTGTGCACATGTCCATCAGCGGTGTCGCGCATCTGAGCGAGAAGACTGAAAAAAATGCGCTTGACAAGGTACGATATTTCCTTTCGTATCTGCCATCGAACAACGTGGAGAATCCGCCATTTGTCAAGCCGACCGACGATCCAATGCGAATGGACGAATCGCTGAACAGCATCGTACCGCTTGACCCGGCCGAGCCTTACATCATGCATCCGGTCATCGAGAAGATCATCGATCAGGGCACCTTCCTGGAAATCCAACCGGATTGGGCGCGCAATGCCATTGTTGGGCTGGCGCGTATCGGCGGTCACAGCGTGGGCATTGTGGGGCAGGAACCAGCCATCATGGCAGGCGTGATCGATATCGACGCGGCGGATAAAATGACCCGCTTCGTCCGCATGTGCGATTGCTTCAACATCCCGGTCATTACTTTCGTCGATTCGCCCGGCTTCCTGCCCGGCATCGCGCAGGAGCATGGCGGCATCATCCGTCACGGCGCAAAACTGCTGTACGCCTATTCTGAAGCGACTGTTCCAAAGATCTGCATCATCACCCGCAAAGCCTATGGCGGCGCGTATGTGGTCATGTCCAGCAAATATCTTGGCACCGATGTCACGTATGCATGGCCCTCGGCTGAAATCGCTGTGCTGGGCGCGGAAGGTGCGGCAAATATCCTGTTCAAGAAACAAATCGAGGCGGCAGAAGACCCGTCTGCTGAACGCAAGAGACTTGCCGACGAACATCGCAAGAGGTTCAATAATCCGTATTATGCCGCGTCCACCGGCTATGTGGATGACATCATCGAGCCGCGTGAATCCAGGCCGAAGATTATCGCTTCGCTTTCCGCCTTGCGCGATAAGTATGCACCTGCGCCGCCGAGGAAGCATGGGAACATTCCCGTATAGCGTGTGGAAAATTGAGCCTCCGCCACTTTCCAGGATAAACGAACATGACACCTAATTTGATACTCGCCCTCCAGATTACAGCCATCGGCATGGGGCTCGTCTTGGCCGCGATCCTGATCCTGTGGCTGATGATGATCCTGCTCACGAAACTTACCGCGGACGCTTCGCCCGGTGGATCCGCTTCGGACTCAGCCGGACCTGATCGTGTTGCAGAGACCGAACGCCTCGCCCAAGCCGCCGCTCTCGGCGTGGCGATGGCGATCGCCGAACAACAGTTATCGTCTGCGCATCCATTAAGGGATCCGCCCACGGCGATCATCTCCGCCTGGCAATTGGGCATGCGAACGAGGCAAATGACGGAAAAAGGCGGAAGACACAGGTAACCATGAAATACAACGTGACGATTCAAGATAAATCGTACCTCGTCGAAATCGAAGACATCAATGCGCGCCCCGTCATTGCATATGTGGAGGGGATTCGGTTTGAGGTCATTCCCGATACAAATCCCGCCGGGATCCAACCGGATGTCAAAGAGGTGAAGAAATTCGAACCCATCGAAACGCGGCCATCGAATTCGAGTCAAAACGTAAACGAGATGACCGCTCCCCTGCCCGGCACCGTCATAGAAGTATTCGTCAAGGCGGGCGATGTCATCGAATCAGGACAGGTCATCGTCATCATCGAGGCAATGAAGATGAAGAACAGCATCCGCTCGACGTACGCCGGGAAGGTTGCAGAGGTGCTCGTCCGCGCGGGTGAGACCGTGGCTCACAAACAGATACTGGTGAAATACGAATGAGCTTAGGAGAATTGCTCCCCGAGCTATTGAAGGGACTGGCAAACTTCACACTCGGCAATGCGGTGATGATCACTGCCGCGTTGATACTCCTTTATCTCGCCATATTCAAGGAGATCGAGCCCGTCTTATTGCTCCCCATCGGGTTTGGGTGCCTGCTGGCGAATATTCCGCTGGCGGGTATGACTGCCGCCGAAGGAATGATGGGTGTTTTATACGACGCGGGCATCAAGACCGAGTTATTCCCGCTGTTGATCTTCATCGGCGTGGGAGCCATGATCGATTTCAGTCCGCTGCTCGCCCAGCCGCGCATGGTCTTTCTCGGCGCGGCGGGACAATTCGGAATCTTCGGCACACTGCTTCTGGCGATCGCCCTGGGATTCCCGCTCAATCAGGCGGCTTCGATTGGCGTCATTGGCGCAATCGATGGACCGACTGCGATATTCGTCGCGACCAAACTTGCGCCTGAATTGCTTGCACCGATTGCGGTGGCGGCATATTCCTATATGAGTCTCATTCCCATCATCCAGCCGCCATTGATGAAATTACTCACGACGAAAAGGGAACGTCTTGTGCAAATGGAATACGCGCCAAAGCCCATTTCACAACAAACCATCATCCTTTTTCCAATTGTCCTTACCCTTGTCGTTGGCCTGTTGGTCCCCGAAGCGACTCCGCTCATTTCCATGCTCATGCTCGGAAATTTATTGAAAGTCTCCGGCGTGGTCGACCGCTTGAGCAAAGCCGCACAGAATGAAATCATCAACATCTCAACCTTATTTCTCGGTCTCGCCATCGGCGCGACCATGAGTGCCGGGGCATTTCTCAATATCGATACAGGTACGATCATGCTGCTCGGCTTGATCGCTTTCATTTTGGATACCGTTGCGGGATTGCTGTTCGGCAAATTGATGTGTGTGCTGAGCGGCTACAAAATCAATCCGCTGATCGGCGCGGCGGGCATCTCCGCTTTCCCCATGGCGGGGCGTCTTGCCGCCAAAACCGCCAACGACGAAGACCCCGACAACTTCATCCTGATGCACGCCATGGGAGCAAATACTGCCGGGCAACTGGGATCTGTAATTGCGGGCGGCGTTCTCCTGGCGATTGTGAGCAAGTTGATTTAACCACTCGCGCTGGGCGGAGCGACGAGCGCTCTTCGAGGAGCGCAGACGACACTTGCACCTGGCGCAAGTGTCGTCTGCGTTCTCCTAACGGCTCACTCCGCTCAGCGCGATGGTATTACACCGCTGTAAAATACCCCTCTTCCACCCCTTGCCATGTCTCCTCGTGTAGTTTCATGTATTTTGTCAACAACGGGTGCACGCGCCTCAGCTCTTCATAAATTTTCTGAGCCACGCGCCGGATCGAGAAATGTGCATTCGCGGCAGAACGTAACTGACAAAAGGCAAACGCCTCCCGCAGATTGAATTCCGCGAGCACGCGGCGGTTATATCCATTGGGGACCACATATTGCGCGACCGCGGGGTTGAATTCGTAGAGCTTCTCATACATCTTCGACGCCGACTCCATTGCCGCCTCATACTGTGACCCAAAGCCTGCCTCTGTCATACAGAGCGGTGTCGCGTACCCCAGCCGCGTCGTCAGTCGCTGCGGCGTCTGCGTCATCATACGGTGACGCTTGAATTCGGCGTACGCACCCTGATCCATGATCAGGTCGAAGGTGTATGTGGAGTATTCCAGTTCACGGAGCGGAACATCGAATTTGCCTAATCTTCCCAGCAAGGAGTCGGCAAAGTTGGACTTGGCTACTTCATTCAACGATTCGACATAAGCGAGCGCGCCTGCATAAGCCATCTCGCCGAAGCGGTACAATGCCGCGGCAAGGACTTTGTTTTCGCCGTCTTTGTCATAATTAATCAAACTACACCACTCACCTGCCGCAGAGTCGCGGAGGCGCTGAAATTTTTCTTTTCTCTGTATCTCTGTTTCTCTGCGGCTAAATTCCCTGATTGTATCCGCCAGGTACGGAACCACATCCGCATACTTCACGAGCGTGGGCGTCTCGGCTTTGGAGACTTCCTTCACCTGCGCGCCGATCTCGCGCACTTCGCCAAGTTCATGCGAAAGCATCTTGCGAATGGTGTTCTCAATCACACGCGCGTTTGCGGTCATGCCCACATTCGCCAGCGCCGCGGCAGGGAGCAGGAAGCGGCACACATCCACGTACTTCGAGCGGATGCG
>DATKAU010000034.1:0-5387 GCA_035514655.1 Anaerolineales bacterium | reverse complement strand
GCTGAGCAATCACTGGCGGGATATGCCGAAGGCGCCCGCTTCCTGCTCGATGCCGCGCGGCAATTCAAACTCAAACGCGCGCGCGGCGCGCTGAGCGCGGCGCTCGACGTCCCTGCCGAGTACGAAACCGCGATCTCCGCCGCGCTGGGCGACGCACTCGATGCCATCCTGATCGATGCCGACGAGATCGAAGATGCGCTTCAATTGCTCGAGTCGGGGGAATCGGGACGCGCGGTGTTGTTCCCGGTGGAAAATAATTCGCGCGAATTGCTTGCGAAACCCGATGATGAATCGTGCCTTGGGATTGCCTCTGAACTGCTGAATGTAAGCGATGATTTGCGCGCGGCGGTGCGCGTCCTGCTGGGGCAGACTTTGATCGTGCGTGACCGGGTCAGCGCGCGGCGATTAATCAAGGAATTACCTGCTCACGCGCGCGTGGTGACCGTGCGCGGCGAGGTCTTCCGCGGAGACGGTTTGATCGTTGCCGGGAAAACCGCTTCCTCATCAGCCTTGAGCCGGCCGCGCCAAAAACGGGAACTGACCGAAGCCCTGGCTGTGCTGGGGTCACAGATCGAATCGCTCAACGGCGAGGTCGATTCGCTTTCCGCACGGATTGCGGACGCGCATCGAGAGCTGAGTCAAACTGAGCTTGGCGCGCGTGAATCACGCATCCGGTTGGATGAGGCGCAGGAGTTCGAGAAGCAGGCTGGGTTGGAGTCCGAGGCGGCGCGGCGCCAGTTGGATTGGCAGAAGAGTCACCGCGATCAATTAAAGTCAGAAATGGATGAGGCGGCTGCCATACAGTCGGATTTGAACCAGACGCAAGGCGAAATTGAATCTCAATCTGCCAGCGCTCAAGAGAATGTGCGCGTGTTCACGCTGCAGTTGAGTGAAACGGATCTGGCGGAAACGCAAAACCAGGCAACCTATTGGAGCACACGCCTTGCGGTGTCGGAGCGTGCGCTTGCGGACGCGCAGACGCGCAAAGAGGAACGGGAAAAAGAAGCCGAAAAGTTTGAAACGCGCCGCGCTGAACTTACTGCGCGAATCAATGAGGCGGAAGACTCGTTGAAATCGCTGGAGGATGAAAAGATATCGCTGCGCGAGCGCGAGGCGGGATTGCAGTCGCGGATCGAGGAATTACGCGTGCAAATTGACCCAGCCGAAAAGGATTTGGAATCGGCCGAGCAGGAGGAGGCGCGCTTGCAGGATGGTGAAGCCAATGCCCAGCGTGCGCTGGCAACGAGCGAGCGCCTGCTGGGGCAGGTGCAGTTGGAATTGATGCGCAAACAAGAGTCGCTTGAAAATTTGCAGCAAAAGATCACCGACGATTTCGGTCTGGTGATGTTCGATTACGCGGCGGACGTGGCGGGACCCGTGCCTTTGCCGTTCGAAGGCATGGTGGAGGAGCTTCCGGTTGTAACAGAGATTTCGCCCGATCTCGAAGCCCAGTTGACCCAGTACCGTTCGCGTATGAGACGCATGGGTCCGATCAACCCGGAGGCAAAGCAGGAATTCGACTCAGAGTCCGAACGCTATTCATTCATGCGCGCACAGGTGGACGACCTGCACAAAGCCGAAGCGGATCTGCGCCTGGTGATAGCCGAACTCGATGAGCTGACAAAACAATCCTTCTCGAAAACGTTTGACGCGGTGGACAAGCAATTCCGCGCCATGTTCACGCGGTTGTTCGGCGGAGGATCGGCGCGGCTTGCACTCACCGATCCCGATAACCTCGTTGAAACAGGCATCGAAATCGAAGCGCGCCTGCCAGGCCGGCGGGAGCAGGGGCTGGCATTGCTCTCCGGCGGTGAAAGAAGCCTGACTGCCGTGGCGCTGGTGTTTGCCTTGCTCAAGGTGTCGCCAACTCCTGTGTGTGTGATGGACGAGGTGGATGCGATGCTCGATGAAGCGAACGTTGGGCGCTTCCGTGATTTGCTTCAAGAGCTGAGTCTGGAGACGCAGTTCATCATCATCACGCATAACCGCAATACCGTGCAGGCGGCGGATGTGATCTACGGCATCACCATGGGACGCGATTCGGCGAGTCAGGTGATCAGTTTGAGGCTCGATCAGGTTACGGATGAGATGTTGAAGTGAGGGTGACATCTCAAGGCAAACAGAGGATTGAAAAATCGCCCTGCTCGTGAGGAGAGGGCGATTTTGATTTAATTAATTGTTACTACGGCTGTTGTTGACCGAAATTTTCAGGGATCTCGGGGACGCGCTGGGGCCAGTCTTCATTAATCACGATCGTGGCTTCCTCGCGTGCCTGGACGAGCCATTCGGTGAAGGCTGTGTCGCGCTTTTGTTCCCACTGGCTGGCGCTGATCGGGATCTCTTCGTGACCAAGCACCTGGATGATGTGAAATCCAAACTGGCTTTGCACGGGTTCGCCGATCTCGCCGATCGCCTGGCTGAAGGCTGCATTTTCAAATTCAGCCACCATGGCGCCTCTGCCGAACCAGCCCAGGTCGCCGCCGTTGATGCCTGAACCGGTGTCTTGTGAATACTTCTTTGCGACTTCAGCGAAGTCCCAACCGGCGGCAAGAAGCGAGCGGACAATGCCCAGCGAACGTTCGTCATTAATCAGGATGTGCCGTGCCCAGACCTGTTCCTCGGTTGGCGCAACATCCGCGGTGAGGGCATCGCGGAGTTTTCTGCGAAGCAGGTCGATCTCGAACAATTTCCGCAAGGTGGATTCACTGATTCCGCTCGCCTTGAAGTTTTCCACCTCATCCGCATAACGCTGGTTGAAACCCTCCAGTGTGTAGGGTGTACCGGTTGCGCTTGCCGCCTCGGGCACGAACGTCGGAGTGGCAGGCGCGGGTGCGGATGTCGGTGTGGAGGTGATCGACGGATCCGGCGTGCTCGTCGGCGCAGGTGTGGAGGTAAACGCATTCGTGGGGATCGCCGTCGATGGATACAGTGTCAACTGCTCGGACGAGAGAGTTGGGAAGGAGATGGCGGTCGGTGTGGTGGTGGGTGTGGGCGTCCCGTCCGGGAAGAATTCGTACGTGGATTGGATCGCCTCTTCGATTTCCTCATCCGAGACGGTGATATCGAGCCGTTCCGCCTCCTGCCGCATCAGTTCCTCGTCCACGAGTTGATCCAGCACCTGCTGGCCGAGTATATCGGGCGATTGCAGTGTGAACAATACCTGCTGCTGTTGTTGGGTTGTATCGATCCCGAAATTCTGCTGGAATTGCAGGTAGTTGAACTGGTTCAACAGGTTGATGCGTTCCACCTGAATGCGTTCCTGCCAGTAGCCGGTGGTGATCGCTTCGCCGTTTACTTCAGCAATCGGCTCGCGCTGTTGAAAGAAATTAAGGTTGAGATAGCCGTAGCCGAGGAGCGCGACGACAAGGATGATGCCTCCCAAGCCGATCCCGAGGATCAGGCGGGTTTGTCGTCGTTCGCGCTCGGCGCGGGCGAGATGTTTCTTCGTGATTGTTTTGGGGTTCGAGCCCTGGTTTGACATTCGTTAAATCTCCAGCGTGCAGGCGGGACCGGCGCCCAAAAGGGCGCGTTTCAGCCCGCAATGCACACTCAGGCTCTAGCGCCCATCGTCATCCAGCCTGCCAGTGTATGGGAGCAGGGCAATGTGACGGGCTTGCTTGATTGCCGAAGCCATGGAGCGCTGGTGCCTTGCGCACGCTCCGGTCTGACGGCGCGGACGGATCTTGCCGTCCTCATTGATATACCTGCGCAGCAGATCGGTCTTTTTGTAATCGATCAGAATGGATTTATCTGCACAGAACTGGCAGAACTTGGGTTTGGCGATGTAACGACGTTCGCCTCCACCTTCGCCGCCTTCGGACGATCTTCGATGTTCTCGTTCTTCAGCCATATGGTACTCCGTTTATCCTCTCAGACGCGCGGTCGTGAATGACCCGCGTCTGATTTTATTAGAATGGGAATTCATCCTCTTGTGTGGGGTCGGCCCCTTCGATGGCTCCGTGTTCAGCCGGAGCCTGATTGGCGTGATTGTGGTCACGGCGCTCACCGACCATCATCATTTCGTTGGCGACGACCTCGACGCTGGTGTGCTTCACGCCTTCCTTGTCGTCCCAGCGGCGGGTTTGCAGGCGCCCTTCGATGTAGACCTGTTGACCCTTCACAAGATATTGTTTGCAGATTTCCGCGAGGTTGCCCCAGGCAACAACGTTGAACCATTCCGTTTCGTTGTGGCGTTCGCCGTCCACGGTGTTCCACGAACGGCTGACCGCGACCGTGAAGGTGGTGACGGCTTTGCCGGAGGGGGTGTAGCGCATTTCGGGGTCGCGCCCCAAATGCCCGATAATCTGAACTTTATTAAGTCCTCGGCTCATGACAACCTCCTGGGTGATTTACAACACGCGATGATCTGCAATCCGTTATACAACGGTCAGCATATGGCGCATGACCGGTTCAAGGTAGCGGATGTTCCGCTCGAGCTCGGCAGTGGATTTTGGATCGAGGGTCACGTTCAACAGCACGTATTGACCTTCGCGCTGTTTGCGGATGTGGCTGGCAAGCCTGCGCCTGCCCCAAATATCCACCTTGTCCACGCTGCCGCCTGAATCGCCAACCCAGCCCTGGATCCGTTCGATCGCGCCTTTAAAAGCGTTCTCGTCCAGTTCGGGCTGGATGATGCAAACCAATTCATATTTTCGCATGAGGGTATTCCTCCTTTCCATGGGGTGGCTCCCGTTCGAGCCGTGGGCTTGCCGGGAGCGGAAAGGCACGTATGAAGACGCACCAATTTTTTGAGCGGGCGGAAGTTTATCACAAAACGCCGGTTTGTGGAGGGTTATAATCTGCCGTGGTTCGTACTCAGGTAAAAAAGGAAAACAGGAAACCATGTTTGATCTTCCGGATGAAGAGATCCTGCCGTTATCGAAGGAACACGTTTTTTACACCTGGTCGGCACAGGCGAAGGTGAATCCCATCGCATTGAAGCGCGCGGAAGGGGTTTATTTCTGGGATGTGAGCGGGAGGCGCTATCTCGATTTCAACTCGATGACCATGTGTGTCAACATCGGGCACGGGGATCGACGTGTAATCAAAGCCATCCAGGATCAGGCGGCGGAACTTGCTTATGCAGCGCCCGGGATGACCACGAAAATCCGCGCGCTGGCGGGCAAAGCCGTGGTGGAGGTGACTCCGCATCGGGCCCTGACGAAGATCCTGTTCACACTCGGCGGGGCGGACGCCAATGAGAACGCGATCAAGCTTGCGCGCGGCTACACAGGCAGGCACAAGATTCTCACCCGCTATCGGTCGTATCACGGCGCGACTGCCGGGGCAATGGCGGCGACGGGCGACCCGCGCCGCACCGCCTGGGAACCAAACCTGATGACTGGAGTTGTGCACTTCCTTGACCCGTACCGTTATCGCTCCACGTT
>DATKAU010000033.1:0-3741 GCA_035514655.1 Anaerolineales bacterium | reverse complement strand
CCTGCCATCCATTGCGGACACTGTATCCACACCATCGAAATGGAAGTGGGTGAGCTGCAGGGCGTGCAATCCGTGAAAGCGGATGAAACCACCAAGAAGGTTGTTATTACCTTCGATGCCCCGGCGGATGAATCCAGGATCAAGGCATTGCTCGCCGAAATTAACTATCCCTCTGACGGCTTGATTACCCTGTAAATGTGTTGCCGACGTTGGAAAACGTCGGCTCTTATAAACGATAGCGCGTTAGAGAACGCGTCCTACCCGGAACGTACTATGACTGCCACAAAACAACTCACACTCCCCATCACCGGCATGACGTGCGCCAACTGTGTCGCCACCGTGGAGCGCAACCTCAAAAAACTCGATGGCGTGAACACGGCTGTGGTGAACCTCTCCTCCGAACGCGCCACAGTTGATTTTGATGCTGCAAAACTCGGTATTGCTGACATGATCGCCCGCGTGCAACGTGCCGGATACGGCGTTGCCACCGGCGAAGCAGAGCTGGTCATCAAGCGCCTTTCTGACGATAACGATGCGCGCAGGTTGGAAAAAGCTTTGCTGAAACTCGAAGGCGTATTGGACGCGCAGGTGACCTACGCCAGTGAAAAGGCGCGCCTGCGCTACGTGCCGACTGTCATCAGCCAGGCGGAGATCCGCGCGGCGGTGTCGCAGGCTGGCTTTGAAGCCGTGGAACTCGGCGGCGATGCGGAAGATGCCGAAGCAAAAGCGCGCGAAGCCGAGATCAAACATCAGTCGCATCTTTTGTTCATCGGCGCGCTGTTCACGATTCCGTTATTCCTATATTCGATGGCGATTGACCTCGGTCTGATCGCCTCCGCCGGGCACGGCAACAACGACCTATCCCGGTACATCATGTGGTTCCTTGCCACGCCAGTGCAGTTTTACGTGGGTTGGCAATATTATGTAGGTGCGTTTAAAGCTTTGCGAAATCGTTCCGCCAACATGGATGTATTGATCGCGATGGGTTCATCTGCCGCGTATTTTTACTCAATCCCCGTTGCGCTGGGTCTATTGCATGGCCATGTTTACTTTGAAACTGCGGCGGTGATCATTACCCTCATCAAGCTTGGTAAATTCCTGGAAGCCCGCGCCAAGGGACGCACCTCCGAAGCGATCAAAAAACTGATCGGACTCCGTGCCAAGACTGCCCGCGTCATCCGCGACGGGATGGAGGCAGAGGTCTCGATCGACTCGGTTCTCGTCGGAGACGTGGTCCTCGTCCGTCCCGGCGAAAAGATCCCTGTGGACGGTGTGGTGACGGAAGGCCGCAGCGCCGTGGACGAATCCATGCTGACGGGTGAATCCCTGCCTGTGGAAAAGAAACCCGGCGACCCGGTCATCGGCGCAACGCTGAACAAATTAGGACTGCTGAAATTCGAAGCTACCAAAGTTGGCAAAGAGACTGCCCTCGCCCAGATCATCAAACTGGTGGAAGATGCGCAGGGCAGCAAGGCTCCGATCCAGAAACTGGCGGATCAGGTCTCTGCAGTTTTCGTACCGGTTGTGATCGGGATCGCCCTGTTGACATTTGCAGGCTGGTACTTCCTCGCTCCGCAGATTGAAGATCAATTCACGCGTGCCCTGATCAACATGGTCGCGGTGCTGGTGATCGCCTGCCCATGTGCGATGGGACTCGCCACGCCGACCGCCGTGATGGTCGGGACAGGCAAAGGTGCAGAATTGGGTGTGCTGTTTAAGAATAGTGAAGCCCTGGAACGCGCGGGCAAGGTCAATATAGTGGTGCTGGATAAGACCGGTACGATCACAAAGGGTCAGCCTGCGGTAACGGATGTGGTTACAAGGAACGGGGTGTGGGATAACGAGTTACTTCGTTTGGCAGCATCGGTCGAAAAAGGCAGCGAACATCCGCTCGGTGAAGCCATCTGGGCGGAAGCCACTACGCGCGGGTTGAGTTTGGCAGAACCGGCTGGGTTTAATGCAGAGGCCGGGTATGGCGTGCAGGCTGAGGTCGATGGACGAAGCGTCGCTGTGGGTAACGTCCGCATGATGAATGCGCACAACTATTCGATGAATGGACTCGAATCCGAAGTATCCCGTCTGCAATCAGAAGCCAAGACCGCCATGCTCGTTGCGATTGATGGAAAAGTCGAAGGCGTGATCGCTGTCGCCGATACGTTGAAGGATAATTCGAAGGAAGCGATCGACGAACTGCATCGTATGGGTTTGAAGGTCGTGATGATCACTGGCGACAACCAAAAGACCGCTGAAGCGATTGCGAAACAGGTTGGCATTGATGAAGTGCTGGCTGAGGTTTTGCCCGAAGGAAAATCGAACGAGGTCAGGAAACTGCAAGCCTCCAACTCTCAAAACACCAACATCATTGCGATGGTTGGTGACGGTGTCAACGATGCGCCCGCTCTCGCGCAAGCCGACGTGGGTATTGCGATTGGAACCGGAACCGATGTGGCAATCGCCGCCGCACCTGTGACGTTGATGAGCGGCGACCTGCGTGGTGTGGCGCGTGCCATTTCACTGTCACGCAATACGCTGGGCACGATCAAGCAGAATTTGTTCTGGGCGTTCTTCTACAACGTGGTGCTCATCCCTGCTGCTGCCTTGGGATATTTGGTGCCCATGCTCGCCGCGCTGGCAATGGCGTTCAGCAGTGTGTTCGTGGTGACGAATAGTCTGCGGCTGCGAAATAAAAAGATTTAATGTATCTCCAGGGGCGGGAAAAATCCCGCTCCTATGTGCTTGAGAGGTGTAATGTCACGTCCACAAAAACCCGCCTTTGACCCCGTCATCCTCGTCGCCCTCGGAGTCGGCTTCATCACGATGGCAGTTGTGATGCTTGCCCTGCAAAACCAGGAAGGGCAAAGCCTTGCCATCGGAACCGGTTCTGGTTTCTCCGGTCGTATCATGGTCGCCTTCATTACCGGGCTGACGACGGGCGGATTAAGTTGTCTTGCGGTGCAGGGTGGGTTGCTGGCAAGCTCGCTCGCACACCAAATCGAGCAGGATTATCTCGAACAGGCGCACATTAAAAAACAGGGCAAGAGGCACCAACCTCAACCTCAAAAGCGTACAAATACGGTCCTTCCGATCCTTTTCTTTCTGCTCGCAAAACTCGTTGCCTACACCTTGTTGGGTGTGCTGTTGGGTTGGGTGGGTTCATTTCTTACTCTAAGTCCCCTCACACGCGCCATTCTCATGATCGCCATCGGTGTTTTCATGGTGGGCAACGCGCTGCGTATGTTCAATGTGCACCCCATCTTCCGTTACTTCGATATTGAACCTCCAAAGTTCATTACGCGTTACATTCGCCGCACCGCCAAAGGCACCGAAGCTTTCACGCCGCTTTTCCTCGGCGCGCTCACCGTTTTCATCCCCTGCGGTGTGACCCAGGCAATGATGGCGGCAGCGCTTGCCACGGGTAGTCCGGTGACAGGCGCAGCGATGATGTTCGCCTTCATACTCGGCACAAGCCCCGTTTTCTTCATCGTAGCCTATCTCACCACCGAACTTGGCGCGCGGACCGAAAAATTCTTCATGCGCTTTGTGGCGATCGCTGTTTTGATTTTGGGAATAATAACTTTGGATGGCGGTCTAAACCTGATGGGCTCGCCACTCTCGTTTCAAAACTTAAGCCGGAGTTTGCTCCCGTCCGATAGCATTGCGTCCCCTCAGGTTTCATCCTCCCCAACCGAGTCTGACGATTCAATCGTGCTCTTCGTGCAAAACGAAGGCTACTTCCCACAG
>DATKAU010000032.1:0-4587 GCA_035514655.1 Anaerolineales bacterium | reverse complement strand
CGCGTCCACCGGCGAGGATGGCGAGCATATCAATCATCTCGCTGACGGTCTTGTTGCTAAATGCGCCGGTGACAATGGGCTTTTTGGAATACAGCAGGGCAAGATACAAACGATAGGAATCTTGAATCTGTTGCGGCACATCATGGCAGATCACGGCTGTGGACTGCGCGTCGTATTGTGGAAGTTGTTCCGCGACCTTGATTAACTTTAGCAGGTGTGGGGTTTCTGTGGTGTCGTGCTCGAGCGTTTCAGGGTTGAGCATGGCAATACCGGAGGAGCCTGGGTCGAAGTGGACTGCGTCTCCTCCGTATTTGACTGCCGGATTGCCATCGGCATCATACAAATAAAACTCACGCGGAGCAGATTCCAGCGCCTTGCGGACGATCTGTTCGGGGATGTGGACGACATTCGACTCAGCATCCACCTGTGCGCCCGCGGAGGCGAGCAGGTCGCGCGCTTCCTCATTGTTGACCTTAACCCCCGGTTTGAGCAATAGCTCGTGCGCTTCATCGAGGATGCGCTTGATGATGTCTTCGGTGAGGAGGATGAGTTTCGGTTGCATATCTTACCTCTCGAATATCTTCCGCCCTGAGCAGAGTGGCGGTGATAGTTCCGACACGCAGTCGAAGGGCAGATTTCCAAATAATGAATAGTTATCTTGAGAACTCGCCCTTCGACTGCGCCGCACAACAAAAGTGCAGCTCCGCTCAGGACGATGTCTCACTCTTTACCAAGCAGTTTTTTTGCCAATTGCACCGCGCCGACCGCATCCTCAGATGTTCCATCGGCTTTGATCTTTTCAGCCCAATCCTTTGTGATCGGCGCGCCGCCGACCATAACTTTGATACGCGGTCGCAGGCCTTCTTTATCCAGTTCCTCGATGACCTCACGCTGGCGGACCATGGTTGTTGTGAGCAAGGCGCTCATGCCGATCAGCTGCGCGTCGATTTCGAGCGCCTTCCCGATGATCTTTTCTGCGGGCTGGTCCACGCCCAGGTCGGTGACTTCGAAGCCGGAGGCGGAGAGCATTGTACCGACCAGTGTCTTGCCGATCTCGTGGATGTCACCTTCGACGGTGGCGAGCACCACACGCCCCATCACCTCGCGCGCTTCGCCGAGCTTCAATAACTCGGGTTCCAGCACCGCGACCGCCGCTTTCATCGCCTCGCCCGCCATCACCAATTCTGGCAGGAATGCCTCGCCCAGGCCGAACTGGTCGCCGATGTAATTGACGCCGACGACAAATCCCTTTGTGATCGTGTCGAGCGGGTGCATGTTCAATTCGATGGATTTCTGCGCGAGTTCGATGGCGATTTCCTTCTCGCCTTCGATGATGCTCTGAGCCATTTGTTTATACAGTTCTTCCGACATGAAAAATTCTCCTTGAAAAGATTTCAAATCTATTCGTTGGTTGGGTAGGGCGGGTGATCGCCCCGCCCCTATCGAAACCAACAGTCTTCAAGAGTTCTCTTGTAACAAGAAGTTCCTTGCTTCCTGGTGGTTTCGATACATCCCGCGAAAGTCACGCGGGATTACTCAACCAACGCTTATTTCCTCAACAACGACAAAACCTGTTCTTCTTTCTCGCGCAGCAAATCAGCAGGCGCGGGCGGATTCAGATGCTTCTCCAGCCACTTGCCTGATTCCATCACGTGTTCCACGGAATGCAGGGCGGCTTTCAGCCCATCGCGTTTTTTGAGGGCGCCGACAATGAGAGCGTGCTCGTCATGCATATCGGTCATGCTTTTTGCAAGGATCTCGGGCTTGCGAAAGATCGCCTCGTACAGGATCCAGTCAGGAAAGGCGTTGGCGACGATGCCGTACAACCTGATCAGCAATTCGTTTCCCGTAATAGCGGCAATCGCGGTATGGAACTCGCGGCTCAACTTCCGCGCCATGGACATTTCCTTCAGCGAGTCGTGCTTCTTCATCTCGAGGATCGTTCGTTCCAACCCCGCGACCTGTTCGGGCGTGATGCTACTCGCCGCCTCCTGGGCGATGACCACTTCGAGATGCAGCCTCAAACCGTAGGCTTCGACGACATCCTTCATCACGATCTCGCGCACGCGGACGCCGCGATACGGCACGCGTTCCGCCAAACCCGCCGAGACGAGTAAATCCAGTCCCTCGCGGACCGGGGTCATGCTCACGCCGAGCTGTGTGGCGATTTCATCCTGCCGCAGCCATTCACCGGGCTTATATCTGCCCGAGACAATTCTATCGTGCAGGGCGTCGAAGATATCCTCTTTGAGCGGGCGTTTTTGAGTGATCTCTGTTTCTTCGTATACGACGGACCGACCAGCCATCTGCCTCCTTACGCCTGCATCCATCTTCTTGTTGATGGAGCACAAGGTGGGAGGATTATAAATTATATATAATTCTGTGTACAGGAAAAATTGACGAGGGAGGTTACACGGATAAATCGGCGATTTCGACAGGTTGCATCTCAACCCCCGTTGCGGATTAGGGCTTTTCCCTCAGCATCCACGCCAGCGGGGAGGCGAACAGGACGAGCCCCGTTGTCACCACCAACACGGTGGGGAATCCGTAGTTTTCGGCACGCGGACCCGTGATTAACAATCCCAGCGCGCCCGCGGAAAAGATGAAGCCAAGGATTAACCCGGATGCCAGCGCCATGCCGCCTGATATTGAACGCTGCGCCAGCACCACCATGATGCTGTGCACCGCGCCCGTGCACGCGCCTGCCAGCGGAATCAACAGATACAGCCACGGAGACCAACCGATTTGGCTGATGATGAAGGTGGGGAACGAGGCAAGGAACAATGCCGTTGCTGCGACCTTCCGTTTCGTGAATTTATCTCCGAGATGCCCGCCGATCACGTTGCCCAGCGCCGAGCCGCCCATGAACAAGCCCGCGATGTTACCGTAGGTGATTGCGTTCTGCCCCAAATCCTTGATGTATTTCGGCACGAAGGCAATCATGTTCGACTGCGCCCACGATTGCAGCGTCGCCACCGCCGCGAGCAGGACGATGAACCCGATCCCTGCCTGAAGGCGGATTCTGCCGTCATCGTGTTTCGGTTTGGGGTGCGGATGGTTGTGCCGCAGTTGGTACGCGAGTGAAAAACCAATGGGAATGGAGATCACAGAAAGAATCACGAGCCAGTGCAGACCCAATCGTGCGAGGATCAAGCCTGTGAGAATCGGCCCCAGAAAATGCCCGATCTGCCCCGCCATGAAAAATAATGATGTGGACGTGGTGTCGCGCCCCTTGAGGAGAAGGCGTCCCTGCAGGGTGGCTTGGGCTGTGCCAACGGGATGAAAGGCGGAGGATCCGAGGGCGGCGATGATCAGGCAGACGAGTCCGCCCGCTCCGGGCACGTAGACCGCGCCTGTAAAAAAGATTGTCATCCACAACAAACCGCCCGCCGCGAGCCAGCGCGGACCGACGCGATCGGACATCCAGCCAAAGAACGGCTGGGCAAGTGAGGAACTCCAGATGTAGATTGTGGTGATGAACGCAATTTGCGTTTCGCTCAAGCCGAGATAGGTAAGCATAACAGGGCGTGCGCTGTTGAACACATCCACCATGAGATGGCTTAATGCGACGGTGGAGAAAAGTGAGTCAAGGAGCAGGGACATGTGGGTTTACAGGGGGCGGTTAGTGATACAGATGATGTTCCTTGATGTATTCGTACACCCTGGATGGAAGATAATACCGGACCGATTTCCCCATGGCGATTCGACTCCGTATTTCATGCGAGGCGATTTCAAGAAGAGGCGCATCCACATAATGGACCTTGGAACTGATCCCCGGCAACTCGCGTTCCAGTTCGTCCAGATCGGGTTCCTCGTGTGGACGGCGCATCACCCCGATCCAGTGGCAGGCATAGACGATCTCCTGCGGTTCGTGCCATTTCGGCATATCGTTCAGTGAGTCGCCGCCGATGATCGGTACGATCTCGGCTTGCGGATTTTGCTCCGCGATAAGTTTGATCGTGTCCACCGTGAAATGCGGACCCGGGCGATCCAGCTCGATGCGTGAAAGTTCGAAGGCGGCATTGTCGGCGATCGCGAGCCGCACCATTGCAAGGCGGTGTTCGGCTGGCGTGATCGTTTGATCCAATTTGTGGGGAGGCTCGGGCGTGAGCACCCAGAGCAGGCGATCCAGTTCCAGTTGCGATTGCGCCTCTGAGGCAAGGATCAAATGCCCGAGGTGGGGCGGATCGAACGTCCCCCCGAAGAGTCCGATGCGTGTGGACATGAAGGTAGTATATCCGATCCGTGATCGCGGCAGGATTACATTTTGCGGCAAAACTGATGATGTTTCTTACATTGCAAGTCAACAGCCGGGGAATAGAATTACTGGTAACTTGAAAGGTGTATTTCGATGAAACTTAACTGGAAATGGATTCTCGGGCTAGTTTTGATCCTCGCTCTGATCGCCCTTCCCCTTGGCTGGCAGTTTTTTATGCCTTACGGTGGCGGATATGGCATGATGCGCAATTATCGCTATGGGATGCCAATGACACTTGCACCTGGCGCAAGTGCAGGTGTGGGCGGCTACGGCATGACCCCATTTCATGGGGCTTTGGCGCCGTTCGGCATGTGGTTCATGTGGCTGAT
>DATKAU010000031.1:0-5658 GCA_035514655.1 Anaerolineales bacterium | reverse complement strand
CGTCGGTCACAAGGTCAAGTGCCCCGCCGTGCGCGGTGACAATATTGTAACTCACTGTCAGCCCGAGTCCTGTGCCGCCATCCTTGGTGCTGAAGAACGGCTCGAAGATATTGTCGCGCCTGTCTTCGGGAATGCCGGGACCGGAATCGCGGAAGGTAATCTCTATACCGCTTTCAAGCGCGCGCGCGTTAATCGCGAGTTCGCCCCCGGCAGGCATGGCGTCGAAGGCGTTGAGGATCAGGTTGAAAAATATCTGCTGGACCTGGCCGCTGACTGCAAAGATCAGCGGCAGGGATTCGGGCAGGTCCGTTTTCATGTCTATCTGGCGCTGGCTTAGTTGCTGCGAGGTAAGGCTGATCACATGTTTTAATAACTCGAGCACATCCACATGTTCGGCGTGTGCCGCGCCTGGGCGGTAAAAATCGAGCATGCGCTGAACAGTCTTCATCAATCGATCGAGTTCTTTTCTGGCGAGTTCAAAATATTCCTGGCGTTTTTCAGGCGGCACATCCTCACGCCCGGCGAGGTGCAGGCAGTTTTGCACAGACTGCAACGGGTTGTTCACTTCGTGCGCGATGGACGCGGTAAGCCGCCCGGCAGAAGCCATTTTTTCGGCGCGCAGGAGCGCCTTCTGTGACTCCTCCACACGGCGCATGTTTTCGCGCACGTCTTCGTACAGACGTGCGTTCTCCATCGCAACGACCGCCTGACGCGCGAGCACGAAGAACAATTCGAGGTCCGCGCCGCGGAACGGCGTGGCGGATGCCTCGCGAGCCGCGAACAGCACGCTGTGCACGTCCGAGCGGGCGATCGGGATCAGGATTGCCGAACCAAGCCCAAGCGAGGCAAGCAGCGACTGCGCATCCGGCTCCCCCGGACCTGCCGCGTTGATCACGATCGGATCGCCATCTGAAGAGACTCGTGTGATCAATGGGCGTGCCAATTCATCGTCAACGCTGAAGACCCTGCCGCGCCGGGTGACCACCGTGGCGTTGTAATTCTCGACGTGATAATACGCGACGTTCGCGCAATTGAGATGCTCCTGAATTGCATCGGCGATCAGATCGAGCAGGCGCGTCCGATCGGTTTCGGAAAATAACGTTTCGGTGACGTTGAAAAGCGGGCGGAGCGCCTGCACGCGCGCAGTATCGCGTTTACGCTGGTTGTCGGTGAGTGCCTGCCGCACGGCTTGCAGCAATTCATCGCCCTTCTCGAACGGTTTGAGCAACAGACCGTCCACGCCCTGCCGCAATGCATGGATGGCTGTCTCCACAGTGCCGAACCCGGTCATCACCAGCACGGCAATTTCCGGCTGGGCGAGGCGGGCGCGCGAAATGACATCAAAGCCGTCCACCTCGGGCATGCGGATATCAACAAGCAACAGATCGTAATGGGTAACCTGTAAATGCTCGATTGCGGCGTGCGGATCGATGTACGAGGTCACTTCGTACCCTGCGCGGCTCAAGATCCGGTCGCACAGCGATGCAATGCCGGGTTCATCGTCCACAACAAGAATAGAAATTGATTCCATGTAATCAGGGTCAGGATGCTACAACGGCAGCCAGACGGTGAATTTCGAGCCGGAGCCGGGCTGGCTTTCCACATCGATCTGACCGCCGTGATCGGTGACAATGCCGTAGGTGACGGACAGTCCCAAGCCAGTGCCTCCTTGATCGCCGCGCGTGGTAAAGAAGGGCTCGAAGATGCGCGCTTGTTCGGGTTGGGGGATGCCCGTACCTGTGTCGCGGACGTTAACAACAGCCCACTCGCGGTTATTCAGGTAACCTATTTTTGTGGTGATCTCCATATCGCCGCCGTTGGGCATGGCTTGCAAGGCGTTATGCACGAGATTGAGCAGAACCTGTTTCATCTGGTTGGCGTCCATCACAACCCAGGGAAGGGTCTTATCGAGTTTGACGGTGAGTTCCACACCGGTGGTGTGGATCAGGTGCCGGCTCAGGGCAACAACATCATCCACAATTTCGTTGAGCGAGGCACGGGCTCGTGTGCTTTCGCTTTGACGTGCAAAGTCCAACAGCCGCCGCACGACATCGCGGGCGCGTTTCGCTTCGCGCATTACAAGTTCAAGGTCTTTGCGGGTCTGGCTTTCTTCGGGGATATCCTCCAGCGCGAGCTCTGCAAACCCCGACACCGACGTAAGAGGGTTGTTTAACTCGTGAGCAATGCCCGCTGCCATTTCACCGACCGCCGCGAGTTTGGCGGCTTGTACCAGCCTGTTTTCTGCATAGCGCTGTGCCTCCATGCGATCGTGTAATTCCGATTGCGTGGATCGCAGCTGACTGATGGTGATTTGCAAACGCTGGTATTGATCCGCGCTGGTGATCACACTGGCGAGAATGCCGGCGAGGGATTCGAGCGCCATGAAATCGTTGGGGGTGAAGGCGTTGCGCGAACTACTTTCCACGTCGATGATGCCAAGGATCTTCATGCCCTCGCGGATTGCCACGCACATCTCCGAACCTGCCTGCCAGCCTTTGATCGATCGGTAGCGGGTATCCTGCAACACATCGTTGACCACCACACTGTCTCCGGTCTCGAACACGTGGCCGGTGATCCCGCCGCTGACGGGGTACTCAAAGGATTTCATCGCCCGCTTGACCACGTTCTGGCTGGTACCGCCAAACCCGCCGATGTTGAGGTTCCCCTCCGAATCGGCGATGAAGACTGCGGCAAGTTCGTATTCGAAGTAGCGCGCCAGCAATTCCGCGGTGATCTGAGCCACCTCGCGCGAGTCGGTCAGCCCGATCACCTGTTGCACCACTTCGTGGATCAGCCCCAGGTTGCGCGCGCGCCCCTCGGCTTCCTCGCGCAGGCGGGTGTAATCAGCCAGGCTGGCAAGGTGGCTTGCGATGACCACCATGAGGTTTTCATCGTACGAACTGAAGGCGTCTGCCTTTATGCTCTCTACACAGAGGACACCGATGGTCCTGCCGCGCAAGCGCAAAGGGAGGTACAACCCGGAGAGTGAACTTTCATAGAGGGGAGTAACCTCATTGATCGAGGCATCGCCGAGCCGCGCCTTCTGTTCTTTATCGAGCAGGGATGCGATTCGTGAATCCTGCGCGCTGCGGATGTTGGAGGTCATCGTTCCATCGCGGCTGCGATATTCGTTGACGAGGCGGTTGTCGGAGGTAAGTAGATCGAGCACGATAAGTTCCGTGCCGAAGGCGCGGGCAAGCAGGGCGAACAGGCGCCGGGCTATTTGCTCGAGGTTTCGCCCCGAGGACACGGTGAGAGCAAAATCGTTCAACATGGCAAGACGGCGCAGGTGTCCTGCCATCTCGGCAAACGTGATGATCGTTTCGATGGCAGGCGCCGACTGGGTGATCAGATCCATCAGTCGGTTCCATTCATCGCGCTTGAAGGCGTCGTTCCGCCAGAGCGCCAGCGCACCGATCAGCCGCTGACCGATCACGAGAGGGACGCACACCCATACTTTTGCCCCGGCCTTTATCCCTTTATGCGGAATCTCCGCCCACAACGAATCCTTGCGGTTAACCACCATCGGTGTGAGGTTTCGGTTCATGCGTCTCAGGATCGTGTTCGAATCGATGGGCAGGTCGAGGTTTGCACTGGATGGCGCGTTCCACTGCGCCCTCACTTCGAGCGAGTCTCCGCGTCGGATGGCAAGCCAGCCCGCGTGGACAGGTACGAGACGGATGAAAGATGTGAGCGCGCGATCGAGCGCACGCGGCATGTCGAACGGATTCTCGGAGTCTAGATCGGGCACAAGCAGGGATGCTGCCACAGAGGCGGCAGCCGCATTGTCGGCTGGGATCTCCTCGCTGTGCATACCGTTGACAGCAAGCCGCCAGATGCGCTGCGCATCACCCGTCATCTGATCCGCTCCTGCGAGGGCTACACGCGAGGCGCCTTTCAAAGGGAACGCAAACAACCTGCCTGCTTCGATTTTGCTGGATTCCGGCAGTGAAACAGACCGGCTCTGACCGCCGCTCACTGCGCCGCACAGCCAAGAATCGACTTCCGCCCGGTTGAGGAAATTCATCAATGCCAGCTGGGATTTTTTCGGAAGATGATGGTCGGCGATCACCCGCCATTTTCCGGCTTCGCGCTCCACAAGGGCAGACCAGGCCGCTCCGGTCAATTGGCTGGCTTCTTTGAGTAATTGGTCGACATTACTTGGGGAAGACATTCTCCTTTAATTATACAGCAGTCCATTGTCTGGATTGGGCGATGGTAGAATCATGGCATGCCTGAATTAATTATCATCGGCGGCGGGCTCGCCGGTAGTGAAGCTGCCTGGCAAGCCGCCCAGCACGGAGTAAAAGTCCGGCTGTATGAGATGCGTCCGAAGCTGCAAACCGGTGCGCACCAGACGCAGGATCTTGCCGAGCTCGTCTGCTCGAACTCGCTGGGATCGAACCTGCCCGACCGCGCCTCCGGTTTGCTCAAAAACGAGGCGCGGCTGCTCGGTTCGATGCTGCTGGAATGTGCTGAATCCGCGTCCCTGCCTGCCGGGGGAGCACTGGCGGTCGACCGCGAACTTTTCGCGCGGCTTGTGACTCAACGACTCGAAGAACACCCGGGTATCGAAATCATTCGTGAAGAGGCAAAAGACATTCCAGATGTGCCCACGATCATCGCAAGCGGTCCGCTGACTTCACCAGCGCTTTCCGCATCCATTGCAGGGTTGAGCGGGGAGGAGCATCTCTTTTTCTTCGATGCCATCGCACCGGTCATCCACGCTGAGACCATCAACCTGGAGATCGCTTTCCGCGCTTCGCGCTACGGCGCAGGAGCTCAGGAGGAGGGCGACTATATCAACTGCCCGTTTACAAAGGACGAGTATTACGCCTTTGTCAATGAACTTCTTCATGCCGGGCGCATTGAACTGCGCGCGTTTGAGGAAGCCATCAAAAGCGGCGTGAAAGCCGGGCACTTTTTTGAAGGTTGTCTTCCGGTGGAAATCATTGCCGAACGCGGGCTCGACTCGCTTGCGTTTGGTCCCATGCGCCCGGTTGGGTTGAAAGATCCACGCACCGGCAAACGACCCTATGCCGTTGTTCAGCTCCGGCAGGATAATCTCGCCGGCAGTTTGTATAATCTCGTCGGCTTTCAAACCAACCTCAAATTTCCCGAACAGAAGCGCGTGCTCCGCATGATCCCCGGTCTTGAAAATGCCGAGTTCATGCGTTACGGGCAGATGCATCGGAACACGTTCGTTGCTTCGCCGAAACTTCTTCGCCCTACATTACAGCATATCACCCGCGACGATCTGTTCTTTGCTGGTCAAATCACCGGCGTGGAAGGGTACATGGGCAACATCGCCACAGGTTCTCTTGCAGGCATAAATGCAGCGCGACTGTTGAATGGCGCGCAACCGCTCACTCTTCCACAGACCACCATGCTTGGCGCGCTTTGCCATTACGTTACCCATGCCGATCTCAAGGACTTTCAGCCGATGAAGGCGAACTTTGGGATTCTCCCGCCGATTGAATTCCACTCGAAAACCGGGAAGCGTGAACGCGGTCAAGCTTATGCGGAACGCGCGCTCGCGGACTTGCAATCTGTGCTACAGGGAGTCCCCGCACTTGAATAAAAGGTCGATTGCGATCTACCTGACGAGCATCGGACTTTTGCTCGTCGCCACGGTTGGATGGTACGCGTACTCGCTTC
>DATKAU010000030.1:0-4496 GCA_035514655.1 Anaerolineales bacterium | reverse complement strand
GCATTCATCATCACCTCGTGCGGAGGGGGAGAGCCTTCGGTCACCGCCACACCTCAACCCACTGAAACGCCGGTTGTCCCGCCTACACAAACCGCCACGCCGGTTGTCCCTCTTGCGATCCTGATCCTGCCGGCTGATCTCGACGCGGAAGCCTCGAACCTGTACCAGAAGACCGTCTACGACCTCGCGCAATCCGCCGGGTATCGATTCCAGGTGATGAATTCGCTCACCCCCGCCGAACTCGAGCCCGGGTTGAAGATCGTCATCGTGCTTCACCCCGATCCCGGCATTGCCGCGTTAGCCGCTGCCGCGCCGGATGTGCAGTTCCTCGCCATCAACATTTCGGGGTTGGCGGCGGAAGGAAATATCAGCGTGCTTGGAGGTGGGGCGCAGGGTGATGTCGCCGCATTCCTTGCCGGGTACACCGCCGCGCTACTCACCGATGATTACCGCATTGGCATGATCATGCCCAAGGATAACCCCGAGGCACAGCAATCCGCCGTCGCGTTCCGCAACGGCATGATCTATTATTGCGGTTTGTGCAAACCAATTTTTTATCCCGCGTTCTGTCTTGCAGAAAACCTGCAAAGCTGCTTCCCGCAATACGTTGAAATTCCTGCGGAGGAGGATCCTTCAAGATACAGCCCATACGCTGATTACCTGATCATCCAACGCCGTGTGCTTGCGATCTATACCCATCCCGCCGTGGCCGACTCGGATTTGCTGACGTACATAGGCACAACCGGCGCGTACGTGCTCGGCACCACCACGCCCGACCCGCGCCCTGCGGGCTGGGTGATGTCGATTCAACCGGATGTGATCAAGGCGATTCAAAGCGCGTGGCCTCAGCTGGTTGCAGGTCAGGGTGGGATCACGGTTCAATCTCCCCTCGGCTTGAGCGACGTGGACCCGAGCATCCTCACCCCCGGAAAACAACGTCTCGTGCAGCAGACGCTGGATGAATTGCAAGCCGGGCGAATCAACACAGCCAACCCATAAAAAAATCCAAAACCCCCGCGAAACAGGCGGGGGTTTTGGATTCAGAGGGGTAGAACAGAAAAGGAGGAGAAGAAATGAGCGCGAAGCCGTTCAGGCGTCGACGTTTGATGTGACCAGAGAGGAGGCGTGTTCGGACTTTTGACCGTGACCCAGCCATGCCATGGCTTTGATCACCAGCACCGCCGGGTTCACCGGCTTGACGAGGCATTCATCCGCGCCAGCCTGGTTGGCTTCGACCACTTCCTTCACGGTGTCTGCCGAAACCAGCATGAGGATCGGTCCGCGGCTGGCTTCGCGCAAGCCGTGGATCAAGTCAGATCGTTCGATCTTGGAGAGTTGCATGTCCACGAGTATCAACGAAGGAGCCACCAGCCTGGCGCTTTGCAGGGCGTTCGGCACGATCGATTCCGAGAGGACGATGCAATTCCTCTGGCTGAACAGGGTCTCCCACACTGCCGCAGTATGCAACTGATCGGATACGATCAGGACTGTGTGGAGGGGGAGGGTCTCGACTTCGGTTTTCCAGGTGACCATTGGTTTCTGCCTTTCACTTGTTTACTTGACGGGCAACCTGCCCGCGTGTTACACTCGCCGCACGTGAAAATTTCAAGGAAAGGAGGCGCACGACCCATGTTCATGATGATGACCGGTATGATCAAATCCGTCCGCACCGTAAAAGGTGCCGGTGGTTTGTTTCCTTGTCGTAGTGCGCCTGCTGTTCGTTGATCAAGACGAAATAACGTTGACAGCCGCGGTGCACTCGCCCGCGGCTGTTTTATTGCAGGATAGGGTCAGCCGCGGGCACCATGCCTGCGGCTTTTATTTTTGAAGGAGGATGATATGTCTGGAATTGACAATCAGTTATTCGAGGGTCGGGATATTCGCTTCGGTCCCATCGATCACGAGAAGGATCCGGGGATCGAATCCGCATGGACGCACGATGCCCTGTTCATGCGGATGTTCGATTTGTCGCCTGCGCGCCCCATGCCGGCGGCGATGGTCAAAAAACAGTATGAAAAACTCGAGAAACAGGTGGAGGAGGAGAAAAACCTGTATTACTTCTCCGTTCGTTCAAAAGCAGACGACCGGTTGATCGGCAAAGCCGCCATCGAGTGGATCGAGTGGACGAACAGCAACGCCTTCCTCCGCCTGGGTATCGGCGCGGAGGAGGATCGCCGCAATGGCTATGGATCGCAGGCATTGCAGATGATGCTGCGTTTTGCATTTGCTGAATTGAACCTGTACCGCGTCACCGCCAACGTCCAGGAATACAACGAACCGGCGATTGGGCTGTTGCAGAAGCATGGTTTCGTCGAGGAGGTGCGGCGCAGGCAGGGGCTCGACCGCGACGGCCGCCGGTGGGACCTGCTCGTCTTCGGCCTGTTGAAGGACGAATGGCAGGATCAAGACCCGGCTGGCCGCGAAGCGGACGCGGGTTGACATCCGCAGGAGGAAATGATGAGAGATATTTTTCGCGGAAAATTGATCCGACTCGCGGCGGATGAGCCGGAGGCGCTCGCCAAAGCCGAGATCCGCTGGCAGCGCGATTCGGAATTCCTTCGTCTTGCCGATAACGAAGCGGTGCATTTGACATCGGAGAAAAAACTCCGTGAGTCGTTCGAGAAACACCTCGAAACCGGCTTCAAGCCGGATCGATATTCCTTTACCATTCGCGCGTTGGAGGAAGACAAACCCATCGGCTTTCTCGGCTTGCGGCTGGATCTGATCCACAACGACGCGATGATCGGAATCGGGATCGGGGGCCGGGAGCATTGGGATAAAGGCTATGGCACTGACGCAATGAAGGTCTGCTTGCGCTATGCATTCACCGAATTGAACCTCCATCGCGTGTCACTTGGGTTGCACGAATACAACCCGCGCGCGCTGCGCGCCTATGAAAAAGCGGGCTTCAAACTGGAAGGCAAAACGCGCGGAGATTTAGCGCGCGAAGGCAGGCGCTACGACTCGTTCTGGATGGGCATCCTTCGTGAGGAATGGAAGCACATGGAAAATGGAGAGCTGGCATGAAAGACGTCTACACAGGCGAAATGGTCCGCCTTGCCGCGGTGGACCCGGAGACATTCGGCAATACATTCACGCGCTGGAGCCGCGATTCGGAATTCATGCGCCTGCTCAACGGTGAGGCGATCCGCTTGAATTCAGCCGCCGCCAATAAGAAATGGATAGAGAAGGATTTGGAAGATCCATCGCCGGCTTTGTACTTTTTTTCAGCCCACGCACTTTCCGATGATCGGGAGATCGGCGCCACCATCCTCGATGTTGCCAGCTGGAACGACCGCAACGGTTTCGTGGGGATCAGCATAGGCGAACGAGAAGACTGGGGCAAAGGTTATGGCACGGATCTGATGAAGGTGCTGCTGCGCTTTGCCTTTACAGAGGTAAACCTGCGCCGTATGACGTTGACAGTTTTCGAGTACAACCCGCGCGCGATCCGGTCCTATGAAAAGGCCGGTTTCCAGCACGAGGGGCGGTTTCGCAAATTCTTAAACCGCGAAGGCAGGCGGTGGGACATGCTGTTCATGGGCATTTTGCGCGAGGACTGGTTGAAACAGAACCTGGAGGGATCGTTATGATATCCCGTTCGTATCAAGGCATGCAGGATTTCCAGGCCATGCTCGATGTGCTGTCGCTGGGATGCAAGGCGAATAACGGCACGCACTACGTCCACCGCGGCGATTTGCAATGGTGGTTATTTTACAACGACGATCCGGCAGAGGTCTGGCATTCGGAGATCTGCTTATGGTTCGAAGGCGATCAATTAATGGGCTGGTCTTTGCTCTCGCCCAGGGAAGATGCCTTCGATGTGTTCACCCTGCCCGAACTGCGAGGCGATCCGCGCGAAGCGGAGATGCTTGCCTGGGCGGTGAATGAACTATCCGGGTTGGATGAATTGAGCAACGTGTGGGTAGCGAAGGACGACGATATGCGCATCCGCTGGCTCAAGGAAAACGGGTTTGCAGCGACCGGCTCGCATTTTGTGTATTTCACCCGTTCGCTTGATGATCCCATTGACGTGCCCGCCCTGCCTGATGGATTCAGCATCCATGCTTCTCGTGGAAACGAAGAAGACGCGCGTCTGCGATCGGCGGCTTCGCATGCAGCGTTCAAATCGGGAAAGCCTTTCGAGGAATATGTGCCCCGGACGCTGCGATTTGTGCAATCGCCGGTGTACGTACCGGAGCATGAGCTCTTTGTCATGTCGCCCGATGGGAAGGTCGCCGCGTTTTGCATCGTGTGGACGGACGAGTTAAACAAACTCGGTCACTTTGAACCGGTGGGCACCCACCCCGACTTCCAGCGAAAAGGACTTGGGATGATCCTGCTTTTGGAAAGTATGCGCAGGCTCAGGGCGGATGGTATGACCGTTGCCGATGTCTGCACATATTACGATAACGAGGCCGCGATCAGGCTGTACGAATCAGTCGGGTTCCGGATTGTTAAAAAATTGATGACATACACAAGAAATAGGACGCCAT
>DATKAU010000029.1:0-5769 GCA_035514655.1 Anaerolineales bacterium | reverse complement strand
ACCCGGTAAGACATGTTGTTTCTCCTCTATGAAACTTGTATCATGGCTGCATGCAGCGAGAGAATTTCACAAATAACAAGTTCCTGGTATCAAGCGCTGCTTTTATAATCAATCTACAAGTAACCATTATAAACCATCATTTTGACTACACGCAGATTTCAAACGATAATTCCACCACCGACCAACACATCACCCTGATAGAAGACCGCTGCCTGACCCGCTGTGATGTCGCGCGGCGGCGCGTCGAACCGGACCTGCACCTGATCCTGATCGAGAGGCGTGATCCACGCTTCGGCTTCCTTCGCGGTATAGCGGATCTTCACCTCCGCGTGAAATTCCGCACGCGGCGCAGCGCCCGTGACCCAATTGACCTCGCGCGCAATCAACTCACTTGATCCTAGTTCCTCCTGCGTGCCGACGATCAACGTATTTCGTATTGCATCCTTGGTAATGACATACAAGGGCACAGCCGATTGCACCCCCAGTCCTTTTCTCTGACCGATCGTGTAATTTGCCAACCCACTATGTGCGCCCAGAGACGCGCCATCACGAGTGACAATTTCTCCGGGCTTGAGCATCTCCGCTGCGTTCCGCTGCAGGAAGTTTCGGTAATCCTCCCCCGCAAGGAAGCATAAATCTTGAGAGTCCTTTCTTGAGGCGGTGGGCAAACCATGCTTCTCAGCAATCTGCCTGATCTCGGGCTTGGTGTACTCCCCCACCGGGAACAAGGCATGCTTAAGCTTTTCCTGATTTAACACGTGCAGCACGTACGACTGGTCCTTGCTCCGATCGACGGCGCGGAGCAATTCTACACCGCCGGCTTCTCCGGGACGAACGCGCGCATAATGCCCGGTTGCCATGGAATCCGCACCGAGGGCAAGCGCATGAGCTAACAGGAAAGTCCAGCGGATTTGGCGATTGCAGACCAGGCACGGATTCGGCGTTTCGCCGCGGGCGTACCCATCAAGGAAGTATTGCACCACGGACTCGCGGAAGACATCCTTTGCGTCGATGACGTAAAACGGAATATCCAGTTTTGCTGCCACGCGGCGCGCCTGCGCCATCGAATCGGGGGTACAGCAGCGGTTCGAGTCCTCCTTGCCCGGCTCGCTCCACAGGCGGAGCATCATGCCGATCACCTCATAGCCTTGCTCCTTGAGCAGGGCGGCGGCAACGGAAGAGTCCACTCCTCCAGACATGGCAACGACTACTTTTGACATGGGAATCTACAACTTCAATCGGCGCGCTTTTTCCACCAATTCAGGCAGTGTGTTCAAAAATAAATCAACATCGGCGGGAGTCGTTTGCACTCCAAGAGTCACGCGCAGGGAACCCAGCCCCCAGGCGCGCGACAAGCCGATGGCATGCATTACGTCGCTGGGTTCGGGGTTGCCGGTTTTACAAGCGGAACCGGAGGAGCAGGCAAAGCCTGCCGCATCGAGCAGGGTCAACAATAAATTTCCATCCACATCCCTGAAGACAAAACTTGCATGATGAGGCAGGCGGTTTTCCATGTCGCCCGTCAGGCGGGAATCGGGGATTGATTCAAGAACCGAGCCGATGATTTTGTCACGCAGAGGTCTGACGTGCTCCGTCCGCCTGCTGCGCTCCTCGTGCGTGAGACGCAACGCTTCAGCAAAGCCGACAATGTACGGAACGTTCTGAGTCCCTGCACGCAGGTTGAACTCCTGCCCGCCGCCGGTGAGATGCGAAACAAGCGGCGTCCCTTTGCGGATGTACAATGCGCCAACGCCCTTCGGTCCGTAAAACTTGTGCGCGCCGAGCGATATCATATCGACGCCGAGTTCGTTCACATCCACAGGCAGGTATGCCGCGGCTTGCACGGCATCGGTATGGAACAAAATTCCGTTTGCGCGACAGATTTCCGCGATCTCTTTGATGGGGTTGATCGTGCCGATCTCGTTGTTGGCATACATCACCGAGACGATGGCTGTGTTGTCGCAAATCGTTTTTGCCACAACCTCAGGCGTCACCTCGCCGCGTTCGTCCACATCGAGCCATTCGATCAAAAAGCCTTCGTATTTTTCAAGATGCAACAGGGTCTTTGTCACCGCCGGGTGCTCGGTCTGTGAGGCGAGGATCCATTTCGCGCCGGTCTTTTCGCGCAAGGCATATGCCGCACCACGAATCGCGAGATTGTCCGATTCAGAACCGCATGATGTGAAAATGACTTCGGAGGGTGCGCAGTTCATCACACGCGCCACCGTTTCGCGCGCAGAATCGATTGCAGCTTCGGCACCCTGTCCGAAGCGGTGAACAGACGAGGGGTTACCGAATGAGGCGGCAAAGTAGGGGGTCATCGCGTCGATCACACGCGCATCCACCGGAGTTGTCGCTGAATAATCAAGGTAAATCATAGCCGCCAGATTATAGCATGGTGAGAATAGGAACTTTGTAGGGTGTTCGTCCGTTAATCGTCAGGCGAAACCCATGTACAATAGCGGCTCGCCTTGAAAGGAGAAAGAATGTTTAAATCAAGATTAATGGCGGTTAAGGGACTCGTTCTTTGCGCTGTTCTGCTTGCGAGTTGCGGAGGAGGGGAAGCAGAGGGGACTGTAACACCGACATTCAGCGCGGAACAAATCCAGACGTTCGCGATCGAGACGTTTTCAGCGGCTCTCACCGAGACCGCACTTGCCGATCCGTCCGATACACCCGTCCCCACGCTGACAGCTTCCGCCACCTTCGCACCGATCGCGACCATCACAGGCGGGACACCGATTTCTAATCAACCCGCCCCTGCAACGACGGCATCGTGCTATCGCCTGACATTCGTCAGTGACGTGTCTGTGCCCGACAATACTGCAATGACACAGGGTCAGGCATTCACCAAAACGTGGAAGGTGCTGAACTCCGGCTCGTGCCCGTGGGATGCAGGATTCAAATTCGCCTACCAAACCGGTGAAGCGATGAGCGGCGCGACATATGTGCTGCCTTCGGCAGTTGCTCCGAATGCAACGGTGGACATTTCCGTTGCAATGATCGCCCCCGCCAGGGCTGGCACCCTGCGCGGCGACTGGCAGATGTCCACGGCTGGTGGGCAATTCTTTGGCGATATCGTCTATGTGCAGATCGTCGTCGGGGCCGGCGCGGCAATCACCTCCACGCCAGGGAGCGCCACGAGCACTCCCGTTACACCGAGTGAAACTCCTGTAACTCCAAATCCGTAAGCCATGAGCTGAATGTGGAAGATCAAAAAACGGACGAGAAATCTCGTCCGTTTTTTGATCAGATTGAAGGGCGTCGATTAGATTCCGGCATTGTTCAACGCCGTCAAAAGGTTGGACAGCGCGGACGTGAGGGTGGGATGCGATACCTCAAAATAGTCAATCGAATCCTGTATCCGCTCAAGAAGGGAGTCGTCCGAGTCTTCATCCGAACGCCTAATCAAGTCGTGGATGTCTTTATCCAGCGCGTGCAGTAGTTCGCGGCCCCTGTCATCCAGATCATCGGTTTTCGCCAGTTCATTCCGCAATTGCTCAAGTAGTTTGCCAAGATCGTTGTCTGTCATATCAGCCTCGCAGTCGTCTGTTTTTAGGTAAAGCTTGCATTTAATTCCATTTTACAATGATTTACTCATTTATGCTGGCGCTCAAAATAAAATCTCCCGCGTTGCCTGCTCGATCTCTTCGTAGACCTTTTTCACTTCCTCCTTCATCTCAGTCGAGACTCCCGCCGTCTGCGGGATGAACTTGACCAGATCCTTCGCCTGCCTCATAAGGTCTTTGATATTGGCGATGTAGGAGAAATCCGATTTGCCAAGCCCGGTTGAGGGGACGGGAAGGTCGCGGGCTTGTTGGATCAACTTGCGGGCACGCGCGATGCGTTCTGAGGCGGGGATCAACTTTGCCATGAGGGAATCCTATCCTTGATCGGAAAGATTCGGGTCGCAGAAATCCTGCGGGGATGTGAGGAAAGGCGCGAAGACGAGGCGCTTGCCCACACTGTCTCCGGTACCGGGACCCATACCCGAAGGTCCGCTGGGATCGCCCCAGTAATTACCGTCTGCGACCGATGCGCGCCCAACCAGGCCGCTCGTCCAATTGGGATCGTCGGGGTTGAGGGTGACGTTATTGGCAAAACAATTATCGTGGATCTCTGCGCTTTCGTGGAATTCAACATAGATGCCGCTGGGGTGGGCCTCGAGCGTAGATTGAAAGCCGGGGATGCTAGTCAGGAAATCTGTGACGACTGGGCTGGAGAGCAAGGGCTGGATTGGGTCGCCCTCCTCTGGGTCGATGCCCGCAAGTTCAGGATTATTGATGCCGATCGCGCCGCCATACATGGGGGATTCGTTTTGGTAAAACTGACTCCCGGTGATCATGAGCTCGACATGGCTGGCATACATACCTCCGCCGGCATTGCCGTATGATTCGCCGGTGACACGGTTCTTGAGGAAGATGGAATCCGTCAGCACCAGCCGGACGGTTTCAAGATACATACCGCCTCCGTCACTGCCTGAATCGTTCGCCTCGAAGCGCGTCGTCTCAATTGTGGACTGAGACGAGTCGATGAACATTCCCCCGCCGCGCGTGACGGACGTATTCCCGATGAATTCGCCTCCGCCGACCGTGATCCTTCCGAGTGTGAAGTACACCGCTCCGCCGAGTTCAGCGTGATTGTCTATAAACCGGACGTTCTTCAAATCCATCGACGCGTTCGACGAGTAGATCGCGCCGCCCCAATCTTCTACTACATCGCCGTTTTGCAGGGTCATATCTTCGAGTGTGAGTTTCGAGTTGACCATCACCTCGAAAAAGCGGAACGGTTCTGCCTCCTCATCGCGGATCAGCACCGCGCCGTTGCCGCGAATTGAGAGCGGGAATACAATCTCTGGCAACGCACTTCCCACTTCAAGCAGGCTTGGCATCCATTCGAATAGAGGCGGAGATGTATCGGCGTGCGTGAAACGATATTCACCCGGCATAAGCTCAATAATCGACTCACCTACCATACCCGCGGCGCAAGAATCCTTCAGTTCGCCTGTATTCGCAGCGACGACGGCTTCTGCCAGCGAGCATTTTCCGTTCTCTTCAAACGGATAAACCTCTTGTTCCAATGTATCCACACGGATCAAGCCAGCCACCTGCGCGGGTGTGGATGTTTCAACCGGCGACGGCGTTTCAGAAGCCGATGGAACAGGGAGGGTCGAAGTAAATACAGGCTGATTATCAGGCGCGGGGGTAGTGGTGGCGCTTCCTCCACAAGCAAGCGTGACCAACATGAGTATGGCAAGAAAAAAAAGAAGGTACCGCATGAATTATCCTCAGATGTGATTTCGTTAATTGTACTTGAATGGAGAGCGGCAAACACGGTGAGGGAAAACTCGGGAATACCTGAAGACGAGGGGGGCGGAATTTCAAAACCTTTTCCGCGGATTAGTTAAATTTCACAAATAGACGAAAAAAATCTGCTCATTGGCGAAATTCTCGGCTGGTGTTTCTGGTTTTTTTGCCGGCAGTTGTACTCGCGTGAGGCAGGATTAAATTTTTGAATTTGAATGGTCTTTATCGCATGAAAGAAAATTAATCAGAAGCCCGGGATTTGCCAGACAAACTTAACGTATGCAAGCAGAAAAATGAATTTTAATCGTTATGACGGCGAAATGACAAGCCACCAACCGGGACCACCCGGGTCGCCATTATTTTTCCAGGCGTTCCACACGCCGTTCGCCCCAAGCCAATCATCTGATTCGCGGGTCCCAGTAAGCGGATCGTTGTAATGTATGATGATTCCATTTTCTCTCAG
>DATKAU010000028.1:0-4942 GCA_035514655.1 Anaerolineales bacterium | reverse complement strand
ATCCCCCTCAACCCCACTACGGGGTACACCGGTAAAGCCACGTCGCGCGAAAGGGCAGCGATGTTCAAAGAATCGCTGGAGCAGGCTGGGATTCCATGCACGATCCGCATGCGGCGCGGGATCGATATCGCCGCGGGGTGTGGTCAACTAGCTGGGCGTGGGAAGTAGAAGTGGGTTGTATCAATTTTGTGAATGAATAATTAGGTCGGGAAAAGTGTGAGATAATTGACTACACGCAAAAAATTAATTAATCCATAATGAAGGTTTTTCTCTCCTCCCGCGTTAACTATACAGAACGCATGGCTGACACCGACTTATCGCGGCTGATCGCGGACTGCATCGCCGGGGATAATGCCGCGGTGGAACGGCTTGTGCGCCAGCACGAAACCGGCGTGTTCCGGCTGGCATTGTCGATCGTCGGTGACACAGCAGAAGCGCACGAGATCACACAAGAGACATTCATCGCTGCGCTCCGATCACTACGTTCGTATGAAGATCGAAAATCTTTCAAGGCATGGCTGTACACCATTGCCCTGAACCATGCCAGAAACCATCTGCGAAAACGCAAGGTGATGGATCGGCTCAAGACAACGGTCTCCGCCATTTTCCGAATTGATTCGCAAAAACAGAAACTGCCTGAAGAGCATATCATTCAAAGCGAAGAGGAAACGGCGCTCTGGAACGCAATGAACAAGCTGGATGAAAGGCATCGCATCGTTCTCGTACTTCGATATTTTCAAGAACTCTCTGTGACGGAAATCGCCGGGATTCTGGACCTTCCCGAAGGGACGATCCACTCACGGCTGCACACCGCCCGTGAACGCCTGCGGATCGCCCTAGACCCCGCGGCTGGAGACTGAACGATGGATCTCAGCCACGCCCAAGCCCGCGAGATGATCCAGTTCAATGCAGACTCTCCCCTAAACGCGGACTCCCTCCGGATTCTGAAATCGCATCTTGCTGCGTGCGAAGCCTGCTGTGCATACGCGGACTCGATCCACGCGATGGAAGTTCAACTGCGTCACGCGATGAACCGGCGCTGGAACATCCACCCTGCCCCACTTGCTGTTGATGCAATAAGAAGTTCAAAGCAACGCCCTTTAGTGGCTACACGCTTTGCAGTGGTCGCTTCTGCGATCTTGATGTTTGTTGTAGTCACGCTGGGAATTGCTAATACAACAAAAGTCGACGGCATTCCTCAAACCCCGCTGGGCGTTCCGCTAATTCCAACGCCCTCTCTTCAAACCACAAATACAATCACAAACACTTCTCAAGTGTGTGAGCAGATTCGATACGAAGTCCAGCCCGACGACACATTTGAAAGCATCGCACACAAGTTTTCAATCTCTAAGAATGACCTGATGGATGCAAATAACATGAGCGCCGAATCTGTTATTTCTGGGACAGAGCTCATCATCCCATTATGCAACTCCACCCCCACGGGCACAGTCCACCCACCCACATTTACAACGACGATCACGCCGCTGACGGAAGTCATCTCCGATACGCCAGACGGGTAGGCTAAATATTAAGCGAAGATTACACGCAAACTTGTCAGAACATTAAGATTGAAGTATAAGTCAGCCCATCCCATCCACGTGACACTGAGAATAATGAACAACGAACAAACTCCCTGGTTACAACGACCAATTCACCCTGCCCTGCCCGCGATCACCAACGAGATCGCGCTTTTTGCAGGGATTATCCTCCTTGCGATCATCACCCGCTTTTACGATCTCGGCACGCGTGTGATGAGTCACGACGAAAGTCTGCACACCTATTTCTCGTGGCTGCTCTCCCGCGGACAGGGCTACCAGCACACACCGATGATGCACGGGCCCTTTCAGTTCCACTTCCTCGCGTTGGCCTACTTCCTCTTCGGCGTATCGGATTTCACGGCGCGAATCCCTACCGTCCTATTCAGTATCGCCATCGTGTGGATGGTTTGGTACTGGCGTAGGTACCTCGGCAACTGGGGCATGATCGTCGCCGCGGTTTTGATGGTCATCTCGCCATATATGCTGTATTACGGCAGGTACGTGAGGAACGAGTCGTTCGTGGGCTTTTCAGGCATTTTGTTGTTGTATTCCATCCTGCGGTATCTTGAAACCAACGAGAAGAAATACATCTATTTGGTAACCGCCGCAACAGTCCTGCACTTCACATCCAAAGAGACCGCCTTCATCTACACCGCCCAGGCACTGGTGTTCCTCGGCTTGCTCTTTTTATACCGGGTCACAAAAACGCCGTGGGAGAATTACTATCCCGCCTTCCGCGCGTTCGTGATTTTGCTCGCAGTGGGATCCCTGCTCGTATTTTCAGGTATAGCCGCATTGATCATCTCACGGGAAGGCGGTGACGCCCTGTCGATCACGGCGACGGCGGCTCCCGCCAACCCCACGGACGAGCTAGCCGCGGATCAACCGATCGATTCAGGCGGGATCTCGCTTTCGAGCATCCTGCTCGAACTGGGCATCATCGGCATTGCCGCGGCGGGATTTATTTACTTTTGGCTTGCCTATTTGAAGAACGAAGTCCCCAAGGAACGATCGTTTGATCTTCTCATTGTCATTCTCACCTTCACCCTGCCCCAACTGACCGCGTTTATCCTCGAGACACTTCAGAAACTGGGGGTTGCCAACGTGGTCATCCCCACCGATGCCGCTTCGGTCACACAGCTGGATTCCTTCTCCATGATCGTGATGGGGAGCGTGCTCGCGATCCTGTTTGCGATCACAATTGCCATCGGCATGCTGTGGGATCGCGAGTGGTGGAAGTACGGCTTGCTGTATTGGGGCGTATTCACCATTTTCTACACGACGGTCTTTACCAACCCCGGCGGATTCTTCACCGGCGTGGTGGGCTCGCTCGGGTACTGGCTCGTCCAACAAGGTGTGGAGCGCGGGAGCCAGCCTGAATATTATTATTGGCTGGTTCAAATACCGATGTATGAGTTTCTGCCCGCTATCGGCGCATTGACCGCGGTCGGCATGGGTTTGATAAAGCTGTACGGACGGAAACAGGTGGAGGCGGAGTCAGATGCGGTTCAGGTCGATGAGGTTCTGATGGATGCGACTCCGTCTGATCCAGCTCCTGTTGAACCAGCCGATTCAAACTTCGGAATTTTCTTCTGGCTCATGACGTGGTGGTGCATCGTCACGATTATTGCCTTTACGATAGCAGGCGAACGGATGCCGTGGCTTACGGTGCATATGGCATGGCCCATGATTCTGTTCACCGGCTGGGCTGTAGGGCAGATCATCGAGTCGGTGGCGGCGAAAATTTCGTCTGATTCTGCATGGCAGTCTGCGCTTGCCCTGCTGGTGATGGCTGTGTTTGCCATCGCCGTTTTCAACATGATCCGATCACTGTACGGAGCCACACCGCCCTTCCAGGGGACCGAACTCGGGCAGCTGCAAGCGACCTCTGCATTTTTATTCCCGTTGATCACTGCCATCGGCGCTGGGGCATTGCTGTTCCGTCTGACGCGCGACGATCTGGCAAGCCTGACGATGATCGTGCTGTCGATACTCGGTTTGATCCTGCTCGGCTCGAACATCATCAACGGCGCGATGTTGCTCACGGCGCAATCGTCGCCGGGTTTCGATCAGGCGATGCTGAATTCATACTGGCTAAAGTTCGGCTTGTCGTTCCTCGGCGTACTCGCCAGCGTGGCAGGAATGATCTATATCTCGGGAGCTCCGCGCACCAGCCCACTAACGGGCCTGGCAGTGCTGACCGTGTTCGGCTTGCTCGCCGTGCAAACTGTGCGCACATCCTTCCGCACGAATTACATCAACTACAACGATGCCACTGAATATCTTGTATACGCGCACGGCGCAGGCGGGATCAAGGAAGTGATGACGCAGGTGGAGGAGATCTCGGAGCGCACCGCGGGAGGGTTGAACGCGGTTGTGGCATATGACGCAAGCGCTCCGGATACGGGCGTGTCGTGGCCCATGGTGTGGTACCTGCGCGATTTCACCGCCCTGCGATCCTTCGACCAGCCGACGCGTTCCCTGCGCGAGGCGGTGGCTGTGATCGTGGATCAAAAGAATTTCGACAAGATCGACGCCGCCCTCGGCGATGGTTTCTACCGCTTCGATTACATCCGCATGTGGTGGCCCAACCAGGATTATTTCAACCTCGATCAGGCGCGCATCCTCAACGCGATCACCAACCCCGACCTGCGCGCCGGCATTTTCGATATCTGGTTCGACCGCGATTACACACGCTATGCACAGGCAACCGGGAGCTCCTCAATGACCCTCACCACCTGGCAGCCCGCAGATCAAATGAGGTTGTACGTGCGCAAGGATGTCGCGGCACAAATTTGGAATTATGGCGTGGGTCCATCGGATTCACCTGTCGCATCGGATCCCTACGAAGGTGGTACGGTTATTCTTCCAGCAGATCAAGTCTTCGGCGGGGATCGCTATCCCCCGCTCGGGTTGAACGCTCCGCGCTCAATTGCGGCGGGCGACAACGCAGACTTATACGTTGCCGATTCGCGCAATAACCGCATCCTGCACATTGCCTCGGACGGTTCAATGCTGCAGGAATGGGGTACCAAAGCCGATATCGCCTTCGGTGAGGCGCCTGTCGGGACATTCAATGAACCGTGGGGTGTGGCGGTCGGACCGGACGGTTCGGTTTATGTCACAGACACGTGGAATCACCGCGTACAGAAATTTAACCGCACCGGAGAGCCGATCAAGACCTGGGGCAGGTTCGGCCAGCCACTGCCGGAAGACCCTGCATCGATAGAATACTTCTGGGGTCCGCGCGGCATCGCCGTGGATTCGCTCGGGCGCGTTTTTGTTGCGGATACCGGCAACAAACGGATTGTGGTGTTCGACGAGGATGGGAATTATCTGACAGAGTTCGGATCGAGCGGCTTCGACCCGGGTCAATTCGATGAACCGGTCGGCGTGGCAGTTGG
>DATKAU010000027.1:0-8690 GCA_035514655.1 Anaerolineales bacterium | reverse complement strand
TAATGGGGATATTCGAGCAAGCCCATCGAATGCGAATCGTCCTCCGCTCCTGTGGGGTCGCCGAGCACGCCGGGGATCAGTCGTGCGATGGCGTCGACCATCGTCAACGCGGGGAGTTCGCCGCCGGTAAGCACGTAATCGCCGACCGAGATCTCATCAGTAACGAGGTGCTCGCGCACGCGTTCGTCCACGCCTTCGTAGCGGCCGCAGATCAGGGCGATACGTGGATGGCGCGACAACTCCTCGGCGACGCGCTGGGTGAAGACGCGTCCCTGCGGGGTGAGCAAAATGATTGGGATGTTTGAATCAAGTCCCGGCTGAGGGGGAGGCGCAGGAAGTCCTAAAACCGATTCCACCGCTTCGAAGATCGGTTCCGGCTTCATCACCATACCGCCGCCGCCGCCGTAGGGGGTATCGTCGGTGGTGTGGTGTTTATCGTATGTGTAATCGCGGATGTTGTGCACACGCACATCGATCAATCCCCGCTCGATGGCGCGCTTTAGAATGCTGGATTCGAGATAAGGAGGGAAGACTTCAGGCAAAATGGTGAAGACTTCGAACTGCATGGTGGGATTGTAGCATAGATAAGAGATAAATAACGTAGTGCCGCGCCATGAGTCCAAAGTTAAATGTTCATTAGACAGGCGGCGGAACCTGCTTGCACGGCATAGGTTCGGATGGTAATATGAATCCATGTATTTACCGAGAAGCAGTAAATGGAGCATGAACCGGCGCAAGCGCAGGCCGAATTATTTCGGCTGGATTATCTTTGTGCTTGTGGTTTTGTTTGGATATTACTTCAACCAGGTGTATCTGCCCTCACAGCCGAATCCGTTCGAAGCGACTCCCACACCCACGCGTTCGCCTGAATCGTTCGTAAGCGAGGCGGAAACGCTGTTTACCGAGGGGAAGCTTGTGCAGGCGGTGGCTGCGTATCAGGAGGCGATCAAATCCTCGCCGCAGGATGCCGCGTTGTATGTGGCGATGGCCCGCGTGCAGGTGCTGGCGGGCAAACCCGTCGAAGCGCAGGCGAACGCTGAGAACGCGTTGTTGTTGAGTCCAAACAATGCCATGGCATATGCCGTGCGCGCCTGGGCGATGGACGCGCAGGGAAACAATGCGGAGGCATTATCTGAAATCGAACATGCTCTGCAACTGGATCCCAATAATGGAATTGCCCACGCGTATTACACAGAGATCCTTGTGAACTCGGGCTCGTTCGACAATACAACCAAGGCAATCGAGGAATCGAAGGTCGCGCTGGCGCTTGCTCCCGGCACGATGGAGGCGCATCGCGCGCGCGGCATCCTGCTCGAAGCCACACAGAACTATGAAGAGGCGATCCGTGAATTCGAAGCTGCGCTGGCGATCAACGACGATATCCCCGATTTGTACCTGCGGCTCGGCTTGAATTACCGCATTTTAGGAGTCTCAACCGATGCCATCGAAGCTTTCACACGGGCTGATGTGCTCAACCCCGCCGATCCCCTGCCAGATCTCTATATTTCACGCACCTATGCTGGCATCGGCGAATTTGCCAAGGCGATGCAATACGCCGAGACCGCCGTGCAGAACAACCCGACCGACCCGCGCCTGCGCGGCAACTTTGGCGTGATGTATTATCGCAACCTGTTTTGGACGGAAGCGATCGAACAGTTGCGTCTTGCCGTGGATGGTGGTATCTCGCCGGAGGGGGATGCAGTTGAAAGCATTCCGCTCTCGAACGACTTGCGCGTTGCCGAATATTATTACACCTTTGGTCTGGCGCTGGCGCGCACCGGTCAATGCGGCGAGGCACTGCAGATCGCGCAGGAGATTCAAACCAAGATACCGGCGGATGAAAACGCGCAGTTCGCCGCCAGCGAGACCATCCGCATCTGTCAGGAAAACCTGGATAATCCTCCTGCAAGCACATCCACGCCTGCTGGCAATGTAGCTCCGTCGGAGACGCCCACGGCGGTTTCCACACCATGAATATCGGACCCCGCAGACCTCTCTTCAGCCGCAAGCCTCAATCGAACATCTATCGCATGTTTTTGTGGGTGGTGATGCTTCTCGGCGGTATCTGGATTCTACAAGAGGTGAGCCGCGGCGACATCCAGCCGTTGTTCCTGGCCACGCCGACTCCCACCCGTACGACGGATTCCTACATCATGCAAGGGGATGCGAATTTCACGGCAGGCAACCTTGATGCGGCGATTCGCGCGTACCAGAATGCTGTGGAGGTGGACCCGAACAACGCCGAGACCTGGGCGAAACTCTCGCGCATTCAAACCTACTCCACTGCATTTTTGATCACCAACGACGAGAAAAAAGCCCGCCTGCTCGAAGCGGTGGATTCCGCGGACAAAGCCGTGGAACTCGCGCCCGATGACAGCACCGCGTATGCGATCCGTGCGTTTGCGCATGATTGGAGCGCGGATTCCAATTTTCATACCAACGAGGAGGTGCAGGAATACCTGCGCTTTGCGGAGCAGGATGCCTTGCACGCCCTGCAATTGGATGGCACGAACACACTCGCGCTTGCCTTTTATGCCGAGGTCCTGCTCGATCAACAAAAATGGGATCAGGCGCAGATCAATATCGAGCAGGCGCTGGCGCAGGATGACACGCTGATGGATGTGCACCGCGTCTATGCCGGCGTGCTCGAAACATTCGGTCAATACAATCTGGCAATCACCGAATGGGATAAAGCCATCGCCATCGAGCCGAACTTCACCTTTTTATATTTACGAGCAGGCGCGAACTATCGCCGCCTCGCGTTTGAGATCCCCAACCTTGAGGCAGCGCGCCCGGTGTACGAAAAATCGCTGGAATATTTTGAAAAAGCCGCACGCATCAACGAGCAGTTGGGCGTGCAGGATCCCACGCCGTATCTATCCATCTCGCGCACGTATTCGCAGTTGGGTGAGTTCTTCATTGCCGCGCGCAACGTGCAAAAGGCGCTGGAATACCAGCCCACCAATGCCGATATTTACGGACAGTTGGGGATCGTATACTTCCGTTCACGGAATTATGAGACTTCGATCTTCTCCCTGAAATGCGCCACGTATGGCTGTTCGGGCGAGGATTCCTGCAAGGGCCGCGGGCTGGACCGGTGCTTCCCCGATCTGAACGAGAACCCAGTGGACGTAACCGGGCTGGAGATTTCGCCGAATACCATTGTCTATTACTACACGTACGGGTCAGTGCTCTCCGCGTTGAGCCGCCCTCGCGACAACAAATGCGGCGAGGCAATGCAGGTAATGAGCGATGTTCGCACGGAACTCATTGCCAACCCCGATGATTACGCCGATGCACAACAGACGATTATCAGCATCGTGCAGGCAGGGGAATCTATCTGCCAGTCGCTGGCAGAAGGCGAAGCGCCTGTCGTCTCGGTGCCGGGAGAGGAAACGCCCACCTTGGGGGCAGGAGAGGTGAACTCCGATATTACCGCGACACCGACACCTTGACCCTCCTCTCTGGAGGCTGGAGTGGGGTATCAGAACTCTGTAAGAATTTTTACAACCCCCTTGACTAGCCTTCTCAAAATAGGTATTATTGCAATTAGCACTCTGACTGCACGAGTGCTAATTTCGTGAATTATTCAAAAATCCAATCAGGAGGCATAAGATGGCAAGTAAACTCAAATTGAAGCCCCTTGGCGGACGTGTGATCGTGGAGCCGATCGAGCAGGAAGATATGACTGCCGGCGGCATCATCCTTCCCGAAATCGCCAAGGAGAAACCGCAGGAAGGCAAAATCCTGGCGGTGGGTCCGGGTGACCGCGACGACGAAGGCAAGCGGATCGCCATGGATGTAAAAGTTGGGGACCGGGTGCTGTACGCCAAGTATTCAGGCACCGAAGTGAAAGTGGATGGCAAAAAACTGCTCATCTTGAAAGAAAACGATATTCTCGCCATGCTCGAAGGCTAATTGGAGGAATAAACAATGGCTGCCAAACAACTCGTCTTTTCTGAAGACGCCCGCCGCAAACTCAAGAACGGTATGAACACCGTCGCGAACGCGGTTGGCGCAACCCTTGGTCCCAAGGGACGTAACGTGGCGGTGGATCGTAAATTTGGTTCCCCCACGATCACCCACGACGGTGTTTCCGTCGCGAAGGAAATTGAGCTCGAAGATCCGTTTGAGAACATGGGCGCGCAACTGCTCAAGGAAGCCGCCCAGAAGACCAATGACATTGCCGGTGACGGTACCACCACCTCCACCGTTTTGGCTCACGCGATCGTAAACGAAGGTCTCAAGGCGCTCGAAGCAGGTTTCAACCCGATGTTGATCAAACATGGCATCGAGCTGGCGACCGCAACGATCGTGGAGGAACTCCGCAAGATGTCGGTCAAGATCGACACCAAGGAAGAGATCGCCTCTGTCGCGACAAACTCCGCCGCCGATGAAGAGATCGGCAACCTGATCGCAGACGTGATGGACAAGGTCGGCAAAGACGGCGTCATCACGGTTGAAGAATCCAAGTCCATGCAGTTCGAGCAGGAATTTGTCGAAGGCATGCAGTTCGACCGCGGTTACCTTTCGCCGTACTTCATCACCTCCGCTGAACACATGGAAGCGATCATCTCGGACGCGTATGTTCTGATCAACGAGAAGAAGATCTCCGCGGCGCAGGATATCGTTCCCCTGCTCGAGAAGCTGGTCCAGATCGGCAAACGCGAACTCGTGATCATCGCCGAGGATATCGATGGGGAGGCTCTCGCCACCCTGGTCTTGAACAAACTGCGCGGCATGTTGAACGTGCTCGCCGTCAAAGCCCCCGGCTTCGGCGATCGCCGCAAAGCCATGCTGCAGGATATTGCCACCCTCACCGGCGGCACCGTGATCTCCGAGGAGACGGGCCGCAAACTCGAAACCGCCACCTTGCAGGACCTCGGCCGTGCCGAGAAGGTTGTCTCTGACAAGGAGAACACCACCATCGTCGGCGGCAAGGGCAAAAAAGCTGACATCGAAGGACGCATTCGCGAAATCCGTTCCGAGATCGACAAGAGCACCAGCGACTATGATAAGGAAAAACTTCAGGAACGCCTCGCCAAGTTGAGCGGTGGCGTTGCCATCATCCGTGTTGGCGCTGCGACCGAGACTGAAATGAAGGAAAAGAAACATCGCGTGGAAGATGCCCTCTCTGCTGCCCGCGCGGCGGTCGAAGAAGGCATTGTCCCCGGCGGAGAAATTTCCCTCATCAATGCTGCTTACAAGCTGGATAAAATGCTGAAGGGCGAGGTGGAAGACGAGGAAATCCGCGTCGGCCTCAACATCGTCAAGAAAGCGTTGGAAGCCCCGATCCGCAAGCTCGCTTCCAATGCCGGTCAGGATGGCTCCGTCATCATCGACACTGTCCGCCGCACCGCTGCCGAGAAGAAGAACAAGAACATCGGTTACAACGTGCTCACCAACAAGTATGAGGACATGATCGAAGCCGGTGTCATCGACCCGGTCAAGGTTGTGCGCGGCGCGCTTGAAAACGCCGCTTCCATCGCAGCCATGATCCTCACCACGGACGTGCTCATCACTGACATGCCCGAAAAGGATAAGGCGCCTGCCATGCCTCCAGGCGGCATGGGCGGGATGGATTACTAAAGGTTTCGCTCGGGGCGGGTCTCAGACCCGCCCCGAACTTTTAATTTATAATCGGGGACGATGTTTCTTCACCGCAGCATAATCATTGGAATAGCTTTAACCCTCGCACTCGGACTTTCCGCGTGCGCTTCTGTTTCCACACCTGAAGTTACCTCCACGCCGGCGGCGACGCATACGCCCGAGCCTCCCACCGCCACCCCCGAACCCATGGCGCTGACCGTGAACGGCGAGGGGATCACGGTCGTTGAATTCGATTCGGAAGTGGAGCGTTACATTGCCGCGCAAACCGCGCTCGGGAACAACATTGACGAATTAACCGCTGCCAGCGCGGTCATCGACGATTTCGTTGCGCAATTGCTGCTCGCGCAAGCCGCACATGCAGACGGTTTCACCCTCGATGAAGACGCGTTGCAGGCGCGTATTGATTCGCTGGCGGAGCAGATCGGCGGGGCGGAGAACCTCTCCAAGTGGCAGTCAGATCACGGGTACAGCGAGCAGGTTTTTCGGTCCGCATTGAAGCGTGGGGTGGAATCCGCCTGGATGCGTGACAAAATCATTTCATCCGTCCCCGGTACCGCCGAGCAGGTGCATATCCAGCAAATTCTGCTCTATAATGAAGGCACGGCTCGTAGTTTTTTTACACAATTGAACGGTGGAGCTGACTTTGATTCACTTGCCTTCGACGCCGATCCTTTGACAAGCGGAGATCTCGGCTGGGTGCCGCGAGGGTACCTGCTCGATTCGAAGATTGAGGATGCAGCGTTTCAACTGGCTGTGGGCGGGTACAGCGATGTGATCGCGACCGACGTGGGATTTCACATCCTGAAGGTTCTTGCGCGCGACCCGGCGCGTCCCCTTTCACCCGATGCCCTGCTGGCAATGCAGGAACAGGCGTTGCGGGCGTGGATCGAGGAACAGCGCCAGTCGGCAGAGATTGTCCTTGCGCCGCAATAGGTTCAACTTAATGGAGCATTGTCAATGAGCGATGATTTTAATTTTGATGGAAAGCCGTCCGCACCGCGCGGAGGCGGCATGCAGACATGGGATCTGCTTTCCATCCTGATATTGATACTCACGGTTTGCCTGGTGGGATTCTTTGCGTGGATCTTTTTCAACCCCGATTCAAGTTTGAATCCGATCCCGTCCGGCGGGTTTGGACCGAAAATTCCCACAGTGACCGTGACGTCCTTGCAACTGGAAGCCACGTGGACGGCAAGCCCCACCCTCGAACTGACGCCGAGCAGCACGCCGCGCCCCACGTTTACTCCGTTCTTCACCAGCACGCCTGTGTCGCTTCTCCCGCCGACCCGCACACCCAGACCGCCGACACCGACGCGCACACCGAGGCTTCCTTTCAGCGCCACCACATCGCAGGTGGAAAGCACGATCATCCACCCCGACCTGCTCTGCAATTGGGCGGGTATCGGTGGGACGGTGGTGGATGCCAGCAACAGCCCGATCGTGGGGCAGGTGGTTGTCCTGCGCGGGACATTAGCTGGCACTACCATCGAACAGCAGACGGTGAGCGGCATCAACAAGGAATATGGTCAGTCGGGTTTTGAATTCGTGCTTGGCAATACCCCGATTGTGTCGACCACATTGATAATCCAACTGGTTGACCTGAACAACATTCCGCTCTCCCCGCCCATTTCCATTACCACATCCTCTGATTGCACAAAAAACCTGGTGCTGGTGCGGTTCAAGAGGAATAATTAATCAGAGTGCGTCGTACTCCTGTTTTCGAATCGTATAAAAAATTGGCGACCAATCGGTCGCCAATTTTTTATACCGCTACATTCCAATGTTCATATTTGGGGTTTTTTGCCCGCACCGCATCATCGAGCAGGGTACGTAATCTCTTCGTGACCGGGCCCATCTCACCCCTGCCGATCGGACGGTGATCCACTTTTGTGATGCAGGTGATGCCTGCCGCGGTTCCCGCAAAGAACATCTCATCGGCGATATACACTTCCGTGCGGTCGATCGATCGTTCGAGCACGTCGATGCCCAGTTCGCGGCGCGCCAGTTCGATTACCGTCCTGCGCGTGATGCCCTCCAGGATGTTATCCGTCACCGGCGGTGTGACCAGCACACCGTCGCGCACCATGAAGACGTTCATGGCGGAACCTTCCGATACGTGGCCGTTCTGGTCGAGCACCAGCGCCTCGTCGAAGCCTGATTGCACCGCGTCAGATTTGATCAGCGACGAATTGACATACGCGCCCGCCACCTTGGCGCGCGCGGGAATCACGTTGTCATCCACGCGCCGCCACGAGGAAAAGGTCACATGGGCGTCGGTGTCGTTCTTGACGTATTTTTCATACGCTGTAACAAAAATGCTGAATTCATCCCCGATATCGTGCAGGCGCACGCCGATGCCTAGATCCGACTTGTAAAACGTGGGGCGGAAGTAGATGTCCTGTTTCCAGTTATCTGTACGGAGAAGATCAAGCGTCAACTGGATCAAACTCTCTTCATCATATTGGGTTTTCATCGACATCATTTTGGCTGAGTGCAGCAATCTGCGAAAATGGTCATAGGGACGAAAAACGAAGAGACGCTGCTTCTCTTCGTTCCAATATGCCCGCATGCCGCCGAACACCGATGTGCCGTACAGAAATGCGTGCGAGGCTATGCTGACTTTCGCGTCCTCGAGCGGGACGATCTTGCCTTCGAAATACGCATGCTTCGAGAGATCCACTGGTGCCTCCATTAAAAAAGGGATTGGGACCGACTCTTACGTGCGAATTATACCTGATTGCTCTATATTGAACCCGCGGATTCGGATTCCAATTTGGCAACCTGGAGATTCGACTGACAACTTTGCCGACGCCACCGAACTTGACAGCTTGGAAATTAGCGTTAGAATCTAATTCGATGACTATCGAATTAGATTGCGAGCGTGAATCATGAACCCCGAACCTGAAGTCTTGGATTTTGTCAAAGCGATGGCGTCTGCCGAGCGGCTGCGCGTAATCGGTGCGTTGGTGCGCGGGCGCCTCACTCAGGCCGAGATCGCCGAGCAATTGCACGTCCCCGTACGGGATGTGTTCCAGCATTTGTCGTTTCTTGCGCATGTGGGCGTCGTCCGTGAAGAGGAC